>JAQIDC010000001.1 GCA_027858235.1 Patescibacteria group bacterium
TTTGATAAATTAGCATTCTGTTTGTCGATGTATATAATTGATTTCAAGTTGTAATGCGGAGGTTGCTTGCAGGTCAGATATATTATATACAAGACAGAAGTGGATATATAAACAAGTTAACTAGCATTATAAAACACGCGAAAGTTGAAGATAATTTATAGTATAGACGAGGCGATTAAAACAACTATCCAAGAAGATGATTTAGTTAAAAATATTTATTTTTTTACCGAGAATATGAATATATTGATAATAGGTAATTAAACGTGGATTGTGGTATTTAAACAAATCCCGATTGTGACAAAATATTAATTTTTACATTAAACATTAAACGACAAATACTCATGAATAATAAAAATGCAATTAAATCAATTGAGATTTTTAATGGTATAACATGGCAAGCCCAAATGATTAAGAATCTATTAGAAAATTCAGGAATTGAAGCTTTTTTACAGGATGAGACAATTGGATCTTTAACCCTGCCATGGGCAGCACCAGACGGGTTAGGATTAGTAAAGGTGATAGTTTTAAGTTCTGATTATGAAAATGCAAAATTGATTGTCGATGAGTATGAAAAAAACTTAGAGGCAAATAAATAACGCCAGTTAACAGCAAAATATATTTAATTGCCGTTTTCGTTCGGACAACTTACTTTACAGCCCGCAACAACTTTGCTGCGGCACGACAGGAAAGCAACCCGCAATCGGCAACTTAATATATTTTGCGAACCGTTAGGCAACATAAAAATCGCATCTATCAACATTATTAATACTAACAACTAAAAATTGATAAAATGAGAAAAATCCTCTTTGGAATGGCAATTGGATTAATTGCCATTAGTTGTTCGACTCAACAAAAAATAGTACAAGTTGAACCGCAGATTCAAGAAGTTAAACAAGAAGAGCAAGTTTTAAAAAGAAAGGTTGCTATTTCAAGATTTTCGAATGAAACTCAGTATGCTAAAGGTATTTTCTATGATAAGGACAATGATCCAATTGGAAAACAAGCTGTTGATATCCTTTCAACAAAACTTGCTGCAAGTGACAAGTTTATTTTATTAGAGCGACAAGACTTTGACAAGATTGAAGAAGAACTCAAAATCGCAGGAAATGAAGGTCTCCAAAAAATTGGTGCAGACTATTTGATTATTGGTTCTGTGACCCAGTTTGGACGAAAAAATGTTGGAGATGTAAATGCTTTTTCAAGGAGCAAGACACAGACTGTTGAGGCAGGTGTAAGTGTTAGATTGGTAGATGTTTCAACAGGTCAAATTATCTACGCAGAAGAAGCAAAAGGAGAAGCAGAAACAACGAATAAGACCGTAATGGGCTTAGGAGAACGTACTGACTATGATGCAACATTAAGCGATAAAGCTATTTCTGCCGCAATTTCAAAATTAGTAGAAAACATTATTAATAATTGTATGGAGAAACCATGGAAATCATATTTTTTGTCCTATGATGAAAATGGTATTATCATATCGGGTGGAGCAAGTCAAGGTCTTAATGTTGGCGACGAATTTCAAGTTGTTGAGAAAGGTAATAAAATTAAAAACCCACAAACGGGGATGTTAATCGAACTACCAGGAAAAAATATTGGTAAGATAGAAATTGAATTCACAGGAGGAGATACGCCACAAAATGAATTTTCAATGGTATCATTCTCGGATGGTAATATCGACAAAGACAATTTAGCTAATTACTACATAAAAGAAATAAAATAATGAAAAATCTAATCTACATATTATTCATCGGTTTTGTTCTCATGACAAGCTGTACTGGTGTCAAAACAATATCTAAGGGTCTGGAGAATGAGGCTTACATTGAAATTATTGGTAAGCCAAGTAACTATTCTGGTGGTGTTGATGTAACAATTGACGAAAATACTTCATTTAATGCTCAAGTCAACAAAGGAATTTCCAAAAGACCGAAAGGCAAAGTATATGCAATTCCTACAGGGAAGCATACGATTACTGTAAAACACAACAAGAAAGTCATTTATTCAAAGCAAATATTTGTTTCATCACAAGAAACCAAACAAATTATTTTACCATGAAAAGAAATCTGCTAATAGTTATTTGTGTTCTATTCTTGGCATCATGTGCCCCACAAAAACTTTACACTTGGGGTAATTATGAAAAAACAAGTTACAATTATCTAAAAAATACAGACGAAAAATCAATTTTAGCCTTAACAGAAGATTATCAGAAAATAATTGAAAAGCAAAAAGGCACACGAGGCGTTGTACCTCCAGGGATATTTGCTGATTATGGGTTTTTACTTCTGCAAGAAGGAAAAGAAGAAGAAGGAAAAGAAATGTTAATAAAGGAAGTCACCCTTTATCCAGAATCTAAAATTTTTATTGACCGAATATTAAAAATGAAGGAAGAATGAAAAAACAAATTTATATATACATTATAGGGATTGTTATTTCCCTGTCTAGCTGTACAATGACATCTAAAATAACAAAATCAACTGCATATAAAGGAATTTATGAAGAAAAACCGCTAACAGTTCTATTAATGCCTCCGATTAATAGAAGTACAAATGTGGAAGCAAAAGAGTATTTTCATTCTACTCTAAATATTCCCATTGCAAATGCAGGTTATTATGTTGTTCCTCCTTTTTTGTCAATGGAAATTTTGAAAAGAGAGAGTGCTTATGATACAGAATTATTTTTAAATGCGCCTTTATCAAAGTTCACAGAAGTATTTGGTGCCGACATGGCGGTATTTACAATTATTCATAAATGGGATAAATCAGGGCTAGCATCTAATGTTTATGTACAAGTTGAGTATATTATAAAATCAACCAAAACTAACGAGGTTATTTATACCCGAAAAGGAGATATTACTTATGATGCTTCGGTATCAACTGGTATGGGTGGTGGCTTAGGAGCACTTGCCGATCTCGCAGCCTCTGCTATTAATACGGCAGCAACAAAATATGTTGATGTTGCAAGGACATGTAACGCATACACTTTTAGTGATCTCCCAGCAGGAAAATATAGTCCCCAATTCGAGATAGATAGCACACAAAATGCAGGAATTAAGGATTTTAAAGTTAGGCTGAGTTCAAAATACAGATAGAAAAAAAATTACGTTGCCTAATAATTTATAAATTTAACTGTGGGTTTAGTGGTAATTTTCAATGTCTTATCTCGCGCCCATTTTATGCGTATCCGGACAGAGAAACAGCCCGTAATCCACAGCTAAACTTATGTGTGCCGAGAAGCAATGGTCGGCATAATTAACCATTGCATGCTGTAATTGAGATGGTGGAGTTCGCCAGCTGGTGAATGCCCCACCGGAGTCGTCTATTCAGGAGGGGGCTTCAAACCACCTAAAGGTGCTGTGGTAAAGAGCCCCC
>JAQIDC010000002.1 GCA_027858235.1 Patescibacteria group bacterium
TCAGACTTCGTAGTTTGCTTTTTCAAAACAGCTCAAACATAAGGAAAAGAGGGGAATCCTAGCTATTTGCGATATAATTGGACGCTAAGGATATTTATTTATTATAATGTACAAATAAATATATAAAAAAACAAGTTTTTACTTTGTTATTTTTTAGTTATAATTGCAGGAAATTCGATACTAAAAAATGGGCAATCTTTTTTCCGATACTGAACAACAATTTGATTTTATTGACAAAGGCTATGCTTTAAAGAAAACATCAGACAAGAATACGGTTCACTTATATCTAAATGGTGTTTTCACTAAGGAGCAAAGTCTTAGCCCAGCGATAGATAAACGACTTTTCGTTGTCGATTTGGTTGAGCGTCTGGGTGTAAATAGAACCAAATTGGCCTCCAGCTTGGGGATTTCACGACAGAGCATCAATAATTGGGTTGATATTTACCGTAAAAACGGTTCAAGCGGTTTAATCAACAATACGAAGGACAGTTGGAAGAAAAACCCCAAGCGCTTTACTGGCAATAAGGCACGTAATATGGAACACGCCCGCTTGGAGGCCAGGCAGGCAATCGAAAAAAAAGAATTGACAATAAGCTTTGACAAAGAAACAGAAGTTGAAGAAAAATATTGTGCCAACGCTAATGAACTATACATAGAACTCAATGATTATCAAGAAAATAGATATAGTGGAAGCATGTTGTATCTAGCCATTTTAATATCTAAATTTGATTTATTAAAACAATTATCTCCCCTTGTTGGCAATTACATATGGGTACCCCTTATGTTTGTGATGATGCAGGTAAACAAAATATTATCGGTAGAACAATTTAAAACTGCATATCGGAAGGAGTTCGGACAGATAATAGGTTTAAAGACCCTTCCCCATTTGGCAAAAGTCCGTGAAGATATTTGGGGATTGGTTTTATTAAAAAAAGCCAGCCAGGGGATGTCGAAATTTTTCAGGATTCAGATAATAAAAGGGATTGTTTCTATCTGGCGTATATTTTTAGATGGTCACTTAGTACCTTATTCAGGTAAAGAAAAAATACATAAAGCCCATTCTACCCAACGAGATCTGATGATGCCCGGTCAGACCGAATTTTTTGGGCATGACAGTAGTGGCAATATTGTTTATTTTGATATTCAGGAAGGTAAGGGCGACATGATCGAAAGTTTGCGCCAGATAAGTTCCTTAATTACCACCTATAATAAAGACCTTCCCCCATTAGTTGTTGTAGATAGGGAGTTATGGGGCGTAGAGAATTTTTTATCAATAAAAAAACTACGCTTTGTCACATGGGAAAAAAATTGTGACAAAGCACAACTGGCAAAATTAGATACCGATATGTTTTGCGGTCACCTAAAACTAAATAATAAGAAATACATCTTTTTTGAAGAGAAAAAGACTTATCAGAGCATAAATAAAAAGAGCATTGAATTAAGGCGTGTCATTTCACGTAACACCGATACCGGGGAGACTTTTGCTATTGTAACCAATGACACAATCGAAACCACTGAGGTTATTGTTGACAGCATGCTGAACCGTTGGGGATGCAGCGAGAACGGCTTTAAGCATTTAGGTACACGGACAAACATGCATTATAATCCGGTCTGGAAAATAGAATTGGAAAGTGAGCATCAGGAAATTACAAATCCAGAGTATATTGCCCTAAAAAAAGAGTTGAAGAGAAAAAAGGGGGAGCTTTCAAAAATCCAGAAAGAATTAGGTAAAAAAGAGCTGAAATTCAATAAAGACGGAACTCATAGGAAATCAGCCGTTCGAGAAAAAAACATAAATAAAAGAGAAACTGTAGGAGAAGAAATTAAACAGATTAATATTAAAATAGCAGAGTGCCATAAGCGTATAGACATTAGACAAACAGACTCAAGGGCTTTTAAAACTATTGATAATGAATCAAAAAAATGGTGGAACATATCAGAAATGATATTTTGGAATAGTAGAAAACAATTAGCCAAATTATTATTTTCCTATTTACCAGATAACCGTGACCTGTTACCGGTACTGGACGCAATCACAAGCTCTAAGGGCTGGATTAAAAATACAAAAAACACAATTACCGTCAAGCTGGAACCTATGGAAATACCTAGATTTAGAGATGCCCAGA
>JAQIDC010000003.1 GCA_027858235.1 Patescibacteria group bacterium
GGTTCGGCACCTCGATGTCGGCTCGTCGCATCCTGGGGGTGAAGAAGCTCCCAAGGGTTGGGCTGTTCGCCCATTAAAGCGGCACGCGAGCTGGGTTCAGACCGTCGTAAGACAGGTCGGTCTCCTATCCACTACGATCGCGGAAATTTGAGAAGGCCGTTCCCTAGTACGAGAGGACCGGGAATGACGAAGCTCTAGTGTGCCAGCTGTCCCACCAGGGGCATTGCTGGGTAGCTACCTTCGGTTTTGATAAACGCTGAAAGCATATAAGCGTGAAGCAGTCTTCAAGATTAGATTTCATAGATTGGTCAGAGACTATGACCTTGATAGGCTCTAGGTGTAAGTGAAGCAATTCATTCAGCCGAGGAGTACTAAAATATCGTTTGATTTTCTCACAATATTGATTTTAACTTATTAAGTATTTAGATTGGTCTTATAAAAGACACCGTTATTTTGGTGGCACTTGCGGGAGGGTCACACCTGATCCCATCTCGAACTCAGAAGTTAAGCCTCCTAGCGCCGATGATACTTGGGCCTGAGCCCTGGGAAAGTAGGTGGCCGCCAGAATAACGGTGTTTTTTTGTACGCAAAAGTGGATAAAATGTGTAAAACTAACTTAAGTCTAGGTTTTCTTGGACTTAAATAAAATTTCTAATAGCTAATATTGGTTAATATTGACTTTTCGGTTTTTTTGTGTTATTATTAAATTATAAAGTTAGATTTTTCTAACCAGTGCTCTTTGAAAGGAGAAAAACATGAAAGAACAACTAGTAGTTGAATGCTTGTTGGCTGTTGCTTTCTTCGTTCTGGTTTTTGTTGGTTGTTACCATACAGTTGACAAAAAACCGGAGAATATCGACAAAAACAAAAAATATGTTATCGACTACAAGGAGAGTCACCATGTTTGACTTCACTTCTGGAGGTCACGCGCCAGTCGCTTGACCTCTTTTTATTTTTATGGTATATTTTGCAATCATTTGGTCTTTTACATTTTTCTTACAGAAGGAGAATTATCATGAAAAACATTTTTTTGTTTCTAGTCTTGGCTTTAATCCCTATTAACGCATATTCAATTATAACAAGTGATATTTCCACAAATGAAAGTAGTCAAGTGTACATATATTTTGTGAAAAAGTTTTATACAACGCATGACTGTAGCAAAATTAATGACACCGCCCTTTTGTTTGAGTTTAACTCAGGTGGTAATAGTAAAAAAAAATTATCAAGATTTATAGAACAATATACTGAAGGCATGATGAGAAACGAGTGGAAGGTAGCATATTTTCCAAGTGAAGAAATCTACAATGGAAATACCCGCAGGTGTGATTTTAAAAATTTCAGGGAAATGCTAATAAAACCTGATTTTGTTTATTATCTACCAAAACAAAATCTCAGAGAAAACAGTTGTTATTTCAGCAAACTATCTGAACCATTTCCAGAATCAGATATTGACGTAGTTGTTATTAGCCAAGGAGATACAAATCCAAGAGTAGTCTCCTATAAAGACTTTGCTGATGATAGCCGGAAATTAAACCTGGAGTATAGCTACTCAAAAACGATCCAGGAGTATGCTGAAAATGTTTCTAAAAAAATAGATCGAAGTTTATATTCTCTTGGGTTAAAAACCGAGAAAGATTGTATTGTTTCCAATCCTTTTTTTAAGGAAAGGAAGCATAAGAAATAATAATAATACATTTTCTGTATTTAACAAGGCGCGGAAACCTCCGTGCCTTTTTTTTATTTTTAAAACATGCTTTAATAGATAGATAATAGCAAAATAATAGCAAAATATGAAAGCAGTAATATTAGCAGCTGGCAGAGGTTCTCGCTTGAGGCCCTTGACAGACAATATCCCAAAACCATTGTTAAAAATAAATGGTATAAGTTTAATTGAATATAGTATTTCCTTGGTATCTCCCCATGTTGACGAAATAATTTTAGTGGTAGGATATTTAGCAGACCAGATAAAAAGTTATTTAGGAGAAAGTTACAAGGGGATTAGGATATCCTATGTCACACAAGAAGAACAACTAGGAACAGGACATGCTCTATATTTGTGCAAGGATTTGTTGCCTGATGATTTTTTGGTTTTGATGAGCGACGATCTTTATGATAGGGAAGATATTAAAGCACTTTTGCCACATAAATTTTCCCTGTTAACCCAGGAGGCTAAATTAAATTTTTCTGGAGGGAGAGTTGAAACAGATAATGATGAAAAACTGATTGGAATTGTTGAGGGAGATCACAAAAAAGGCGATTTAGTGAATGTTGCGGCATATAAAATGAGCGCTGAAATTTTTGATTACCCTCTAGTTAAAATACCAGGCAGAGAAGAATATGGACTACCCCAAACCCTAGTTAGTTTAGTGAACGATTTTGATATAAAAATACACAGAGCAAGATTTTGGATGCCGATAAATGATTTGGAAGGCTTAGAAGCAGCTCGTAAATATAAAAATAAATTATAAACAAATAAATATATGAAAATAGCATTTTTTGAGATTAAGGGCTGGGAAAAGAAATATCTAAACAAACAATTAAAAGGGCATAATGTTACATATTACGAAGAAGTACTAAACGAAAATAATGTTTCAAAAGTAAAGAATTTTGACATTGTTTCCGTGTTTATATATTCAAAAGTTGATAAAAAAGTTATTTCCGGCCTTCCTAAATTAAAATTAATTACCACAAGGTCAACTGGCTTTGACCACATTGATTTAAAAGAGGCAAAAAAAAGGAAGATTCCAGTGTGTAATGTTCCCTCTTATGGAGAAAATACAGTCGCTGAACACACCTTTGCTCTTATTTTGTCTTTGTCTAGAAATATTCATAAGTCCTATCTCCGTTCAACTCAGAAAGATTTTTCTATTGATGGACTAAAAGGCTTTGATTTGAAAGGGAAAACTTTGGGTATAGTTGGTGCTGGTAAAATAGGAATGCATGTAATAAGAATGGCTCGAGCTTTTAGCATGAGAGTAATTGTCTTTGATGTAAATCAAGATACTTTTTTGGCTGATGTCCTAGGGTTTGAATATGGAACCTTTGATGAAGTGTTACAACAATCTGATATTATTTCTTTGCATGCCCCTTACAACAAACACACTCACCATATGATTAATATGGACAATATTAAAATTATTAAGAAAGGAGCAATTTTGATTAATACTTCTCGAGGAGGATTGGTTGATATTGATGCTCTGATTACAGCTCTTGATAAAAAGATTTTAGCTGGTGCTGGGCTTGATGTTATTGAGGGAGAAGAATTAATAAAAGAAGAAAAGCAGTTGCTATATGATAAGGCAAAAATAGAATCTCTTGGTTATCTAATAAAAGATCATATTCTTTTGAATAAAGATAATGTTGTTTTTACTCCTCATATCGCTTTTTACAGTCAAGAAGCTTTGGAGAGAATATTGGAAACAACTGCAGAGAATATAGATTCTTATTTAGATGAAAAAATAAAAAATTTAGTATAAAACAGTAAATTGAATTTATATATTAAGCTTTATGAAAAATATAAATGTTACAACCATCGGAGGAGGCTCAGGACAATATGTATTGCTTTCTTCTTTGCGTGATATAAAAAATATAAACATATCTTCAGTTGTTTCCATGGTTGATAGTGGAGGAAGTACTGGGCGACTTCGTGATGAATTAGGGATTCTTCCACCTGGGGATATACTGAAGTGTTTATTGGCTCTTTCTCCAGACAGGGAGTATGCTAGAAAATTATTACAAAAAAGATTCAAAGCAAGCAAGAGACTAAATGGGCACAATGCTGGTAATATGCTTTTAACTTTTTTATCTCAGTTTACTGGCAATTTACCAGAAGGAGTAGAAGCACTTGGAGAAATATTAGGAATTAGAGGATCTGTTTTGCCAGTTACAACAGACAGGGCAAGTCTTGTAGCAGAGCTTAGTAATGGAGAGCGGATATTCGGAGAAGCTGCTATTGATGTTCCTCGTGGAGACCAAAGAGAGAAAATAGTTCAAACATATTTAGTCCCACATCATTCAAATGAAATTAAAGTTCATCCCCCTGTAATATCTGCAATAGAGAATTCAGATTTTGTTATTATTGGCCCTGGTGATATATATACGAGCATAGTTCCAAACTTTTTAGTTCCTGGTGTTAAAGATGCTCTTAAAAAAAGCAAAGCAAAAATTATATATATTATGAATATAATGACAAAATTTGGAGAATCAGACTCTTTTGAGGCTATAGATTTCATAGAATTAGTAAATAAAACGATAGGAAGAAACGCTGATATAGTTTTGCAAAATGACAGAATGCCAAATAAACAAATTCTTGATTCATATAAAAAACAAAAAGCATTCTTCGTTGATGCTGTTGATGGAATGTCATCAAATAAAATAGCGTACAGTAAAAAAGACTTGTTAGATGAATCAGATGAAATAATTAGACATGACAAGAAAAAATTAACAAATTTTTTGAATAAAATACTAAAAAAATAATATGGCAACAGTAATATTTGATCTAGACTATACTCTCTTGGATTCCGATAAATTAAGGGGAAAATTAGCTGAAATTCTCGGTTTATCATATGATGAATATGAAAAGAGCTATCAAAAAAATTTTACCGATAAAAATATTACTTATTCTTTTGACGAACATCTCGAGATATTATCTGAAAATCTTGAATTCAGAAATAAAACCAAGGCAATAAAAGAAAAGTTCAATAGAGAATTAGAGAACATTGATGACCTTATGTATGATGGGGCAATTGAATACGTGGAAAATGAAAAAAATAATGGGAATGAAGTAGTGCTACTGACTTTTGCTAATAGAAAATGGCAGAAAGAAAAGATAAAAAGATTAAATAAAATAAACAAAGTTTTTGGTGAAGAAAATATAAAAGTTGATGACAAAGATAAATCAGAATCTAAAGAACTAAAAGAACTTGCCACAAGAGATGAAATATTAATAATAAATGATAAAATCGGGGAGGCAATAAAAATGGTTGACGCAATTTATGCCGAGAGGAAAAAAAACGGACTGAAAGAAATAAAAATAGAGGTAGCAATAATTGAAGGGAAATACTCAGAAAATGAAATAGAGATAGAAGAAGCTAAAGCTCGAGGTTTCAAATTCTATGACTGTATCAAAAACGTTCCAGAGTTCATGAAGGCTGAACGAAACAAGGAAATAGAAAATTCTTTTCTCAAGGGAGAATCACTAGGTATTAGTAAGAAATAATTATTATAAAAACAAATGGATAAATACCATCACGAAATGCAAATTGATAAACATTTGCATTTAGCTCGTTTTTTAAAGGACAAATATAATGACCTACTCATTGCCGACACTTTAAGGCTTTTTGCCCTTTCAATGATATCTCTTTTCGTCCCAATTTTTTTATTAAAAACAGGTTTTAGCATAATGAATATAGCGTTTTTTGAGTTGGGAATGTTTGTTTTTACGGTTCCTTTTCAATATTTAATTTTGTTAAGAATAAATAAATGGAAAGTTGAAAGAGCGTTGATAGTTAGCTATTTTGTAAATATTTTATTTTATATATCTCTATTTTATACAAACACAATCATTGATCTTGTTGGCAGTATACCCTTTTTATTTTTAATTGGTTTTGTGAATGTCTTGGCGGTTGGTTTATATTGGACTGCTCATCATATATATTTTGTCAGCTCTATAGAGAGAAAAGATGCTGGAAGTAAAACGGCAATTTTGTCTGGAGTTCCTGTTTTGGTGGCCATTGCGAGCCCTTTTATTGGGAGTATTCTTATAACAAATTTTAGTTTTAAGATAAGTTTTTTGGTTAGTGCAATATTTTTGTTAATAGCATCAATAGTATTATTTTTTTCAGGAAAAATAAAAACAATTAAGGTTGATTTGGATATGGAAAAAATTATCGATAAAAAGAACATGAATAAGAATCTACTATTTACGATTCAGGGTCTTGGAAGCGCCTCTACGGGTTTGGTTTGGCCTCTTCTTTTATTTTTCCTTTCTGTAAAGCTACTTTCTATGGGTGTCTTATATCTTTTTTCAAATCTAGCTTACGCAGTTATTGGTTATTGGGGTGGAAAAAGAGCAGATAAAAATGGTTCTCATAAAATTGTAAAAATAGGTGCTGCTGGTCATGGAATATCGATGATTTTTAGAGCATTTGCAACATCCATCATTGCACTTACCACTTTTCAAACCATGGGAGGCATTTTTGGAGGACTAATTCATATTTCCCTAGACGCTGGATTCTTCAGGTGGTCACGTGAGGATATAGCAAACAGTATTATGAATAGAGAATTGTATATGCATATTGGAAGATTTTTTTCTCTCGCATTGTTACTCGTTCTACTTCTTAAATTCACTATTATTCAGTCCCTAATATCAGTTTTAGTTATATCTGGTTTGTTAACATTTATTTTAAGTCTGTTCGTCTCTAGAGATGGAAAAATAGTAGACTAGATAAATTAAATTAAATTTTTTACAAAAACACCATTTTCCTTGGTGTTTTTTTCTGTGGACAAATAAGTAACTGCCTAAGTTCAACAAGTAAGTGCAACACTTTGATATAATCAAAGTATATGCAATATAAACATTTTACAATTGAAGAAAGAGAAACAATCCAAGAAATGCTGTGGCAGAGAAAATCAATTCGAGCTATAGCTAAAAGATTAAACAGGAGTCCATCCTCGATATCAAGAGAGGTAAATAAAAACCGTGATTCTATTAACAGACGGCAGTATACTCCCAGAATAGCTCATGAAAAAGCTCTTATAAATAGATCAAGAAGAGGGAGAGAAAAACGTCTAAAAAGCGAAAAAGTCAGGTATTATGTAATTAAACATCTAAAGCTAGGCTGGTCGCCAGAACAAATATCAGGTACGATTGAGGATAATATTAATGAAACAATATCATTCGAAACAATCTATCAGTATGTTTATGCCCAAATACACAGAAATGGACATGGTTATACAAAGCCGGGTTGTGAAGATTTACGTCCTTACTTAGCTAGACGAAGAAAGAGAAGAAATCAACAAAGTGGACGAAAAAGTCACCGTATAGACAAAGGTCCATTGCCATCAATAGAGGATAGACCACAAGAAGTTGGTTTAAGAATAGATGTTGGCCATTGGGAAAATGACCTAATAGTCTCCAATCAATCAAAATATAAATTAAAAACAATTAATGAACGTTACTCTGGACTAGTATTTATTAAAAAGATAAAAAATGGCACCATAGAGGAATCAAACAAGGCTATGATTGAAAGACTATCTGAAATACCAAGACAGTATTTAAAAACGCTCACAATGGATAGGGGCTCTGAAAATCTAGGCTATCAGGAGATTGAAAATACTCTAGGTTTTGATTGTTTTTATGCTCATTCGTATTGTTCCTGGGAGCGAGGTTCAAATGAAAATCTAAATGGATTAATTCGCAGGTTTCTACCCAAGAAAACTGATTTTAGAATAGTCACAAATAATGATATTAAAAAAATTGAATACTTATTAAACTCTAGACCAAGAAAAAGACTTGGCTGGAAGACACCTTATGAGGTATTCTATGAGATGACAGGTGTTGCACTTCAGAGTTGAATCTACCCTGAGAGGGGTTGACAAATATTTGCATGTGTGATATATTACAATGTTGTTTAAAAAAAGAATATAAATCAATTGAAACGGGGAGGCACGACAAGCATAGGGATTGGCGAGAGGGTACTCCGGCTACGGCTAGACTGCATCTAGCAAAGATTCTTTGCCTGCCCGTTTTAGTTGATTTATAAAGGTCCCCTTTGGTGGGGGAGGCGCGACAAGCACAGGGGTTTGCGATAGGGTTTATCTGGCTACGGCTCGATAACATCTAACAATAATTCTTTGCCTTCCACCAAAGATGATCTTATTGACAGGTTAAAAAATATTTTATAGTATTTATTGATGGTACATTAAATATAAATAAAGATTAAAGTGTGTAGCTAAAGCTTAAGGAGTTTTAACTACACACTTTAAATATATTTTTATTCGCCGCGATGTATATAGCATTGCATTCCTTTAATACCGCTCATGCCGAAGGAGATAAAAATGGCCCAAAACAAAGGACAGCCCAATGTTTAAGGTTCTAGTAGATGAAAAATCAATCTGCCGGCGCAATTACCTGGTCACGACCAACAAATAACCGGTCCGGCCCGCGGTAACGCCAAATTACGAGAGCTTCTCTCGTAAAACATCGTATTGGAGGTCTCCATGAATCGACGCCCTCGCGACAGAATCTAGTTAGGCTCACCCACGCCTTCCCAGCGCAAAGTAGGTTTTATTTTGAGATCTTGCAGAAGAAGATAAATAAAATCTAAGGGTTTTTTAAAAAAGGAAGAAATGGGAGCGAAATCGCTTCCAGTGGAGCGGACTGAGGTCCGCAAGTTGCGCCCCGAGATTAATGGGGATGGCCATTACTGGTAAGATTAAATCCCGGTTTAATGGCTTCGAGAATTGGTCCTCGGTTCGCTTCACAAAAAAAGGGACGGGCCCTTGAACCCGAATCCAGCCAGGCACCCATTGAAAAGGGCGGTGCCAAAAAATAGCCACCTGGTTTATATCAGGTGGCTTTTATCTTTCTAAAAATTTATTTCATAGAAAAGACCTTGGAGGTCTTTAAGGACCTCCAAGGTCTAAAAGGTTTTAGATTGTAATGCATTTATTATTTATCTAAGAGTCTTTTTTTTATGACAACTTACTTTATTTTCTTCTTCTTAAAAAAATCCATTACCTTCCCCATAGCATCTTCACTGGCCATAACAATAGGATTCATAAATGGCCAAGGGCTGAGAGAGGGGTGAGCTATGTAGTTGTATTTCATTAATTTTAATATACTTAGCTTAAGACCTATTCCCATGCTAGCAATTTCTAGAAACCCTGTTACTCCATTTCCATAAGCTTCAGCGCCCACTATTTTCATTCTGGGTCCAGCAAAAATTAATTTAAATGAAAGCGGTTTTTTGCTTTTTAGGTCATCATAGACATTTGTCGTTTCAGCGTAGCCTGTAACAATGAATTTGAACTTCTTTTTTGCTTGATTTTCGTTTAAACCAACCTGGCCATATTCACGGCCGAGTATTTTAAAAGCAAAAGCATTTGTTGTCCCCTGATATTTGATAGGAAAGTTTGCAAGCTGGTAACCTACTATTTTTGCTTGCTGAATAGCAACACTCGCTAATTGACTAATAGTGTTCTCTCCTGTAATGGCTGAGACAGGCATAACACAATCACCGCAAGCAAAAATATTTTTGACATTTGTTTCCATCTTTTCATTAACAATGATGCCGTGACTGCCAAGTTTTATTCCAGTATTTTTAGCGATCTCTATGTTTGGCTTAACTCCTGTTGCAATAATAACAATATCAGCTTCTAATTTTTCTTTTTTGTTGTTTCTTTTAATCTTAATTACTTTTTTATCTTTAATATCTTCAATTTCAATAATATCTGTATTAAATAAAATATTTATCTGATTGTCTCTTAGATGATTTACAATCTTAGTAGAAAATTCTAAATCTGCCAAAGCAGGTGATATTCTCTCTGCTTTTTCAAGAATAGTTACATCTATGTTCTTTTCTCTGAATGCAGCAGCCATTTCGCATCCTATAATTCCTGCTCCAATGACAATTGCTTTTTTAACATTTTTTAATTTTTCATCTATTTGTTTAATGTCCTTACTCTCTCTGACGGTGTGATAATTATATTCAGTTAATCCAGGAATTTTTGGAACAAATGGTCTCGCGCCAGTAGCGATAACAAGATAGTCATAAACAAAAAAATTATTCTTATTTGTAATAACCACTTTTTTTGCTGTATCTATACTTATCGCTTTTTCATGAACCACTTCAACACCAAAGTTTGTGATCATTGATTCTGCTTGAACAGCATCACTAAGTTTTGCTTGATCATTAATAACATAAGGAGAACTACAGCGACAATATATGTCTTCCTCTTCGGAGAGAATAGTGGCGCTAAATTTTTTTGGTCTTAATTGGGTAGATACAATTGCACTAAACATCCCGGCCCCACCACAACCAATAACTAATATTTTTTTCATATTTAATTATATTTTTATTATAGACTTATTATACAATTTTTTTGATAAAACATAAAGTTTTAGTTTAATAAGAACTTAATATTAGTGATTTATAATAAATATGAACAGTATATCCACTGTTTCTCCACTTTTATAGCATTGACACAGGGTTTTAGTGATGATAAAATAATAACCCAATAAAGAAAGGTCATTTTAAACGGGCTAGGCACGACAAGCATGGGGATTTAACGAGAAGGGCGTAGTTGGCTAAGGCTAACTTGCAACTACTTTAGAATTTCCTGCCTACCCATTTAAGTTGATCTTTTTTTGTATTCAAAAACTGCTTTTAAAAGCAGTTTTTATTTTTGTATATATATTTATTGCACTATTTCTTCTGTACTTGTTGCTACTATTTCTTCTTCATCACTACTTAGTTTTTCAACCCCTATTAAACAAACTTCTTGCCAGGGCACATAGTGAGAAGTAAATCTCTTTTCGACAACATTTTCTTCATCATATGTCACTGTATAATCAAAATAAGCATCAGCTCCATTGTGGGCATGCTCAGTACACCTTTTTTCGCCAACTGGAAGATTGAGAGTCTCGATTAGCTTGGTTGGCCCAGGTTTTGTAATGTTATAAATAGTTGGGTCAGTTAACTCGACTATCCTACCATCTCGTGTCCCCCAAAAATCAAAATAAATATCATCTCCTTCTATTCTTGTCTGAATTAGAATGTTATCTTTAGTATCGTTTATAAATTTGAAATCAGGCCAGGGATCATAAATAGTAGCATCTGTTCCAGCCGGCTCATAATATGAAACTCGATATGAATGATTTCTTCGCATAGTGACGGGAAGACCACTTTGAAGTACTGTCCTAAAGAGAGTTGTTCCTATTTGGCAGAGTCCTCCTCCGTATTCAGCAATAGTCTCATTTCCTTTTATAACAAGTTCTTGTAAATAACCACTATCTCCGTCAATTTCACCGAGAGCAGTCATAAGTGAAAACTCTTCATCAGGTTTTATAATAAGACCGTTAATTGCAGCCGCTCCAGTTGAGATATTATGTATTCTATTTGAAGGTGAACCACTAAAATCAGAATGACCGGTCCCAATTAATTCATTTATTCCGATATCGTTTACGTTCTGGGTGCGTAGCTTACTTTTTAATTCAGTTATAGCAAGGGTGATATTTTTTTCACCTTCTCCAATAAACTTATTTTCAAGAAGATTGAAGCTAGCATCAAAATTTACCTCAAGTCCATCTTTGCTTTGTTGAAATTCTACAACCCTACCATCTTTTATTTCAAATTTAGCATTTTGGGGCTCAATCTTAGTTTCATTAAAAATGTTTTCTTCAAAATAGCTTTTAACTTTGGATTCACTGAAACTAACAAATATTTTTTCTTTTTCAACGGAAGGATCAAAGGTGCTTTTAAGATCCAATAATCCTGCAAGGGTTTCTTTATCTATGGTCCAAGAATCATCTTTTGCTAATTTATTATCAATTTTTTCAGAATCAAACTTTATAATCAATGGAGCGTTTTCTATAATTTTTTCTGCCTCTTTTTCAAGTCCGGTGGTTTGATTTTTGTGTATAGTTGGTTTTTCAATCTTAGATATTAATTGAATATTAGAAGAATCGAAATATTTAAGATTATTTTCTAGATTAATAATGGCAAGATTGTAGTCAATAACATTGCCAAATTTTTCTTCTTTTATAGTAAACTCCTTATCCTCATATTGTAAACTAGCGTTAGCAGGGACAACTTCAAATTTTTCAAAATTGCTTTTTAGGATTTTATAGATTTCTTCTTTATTTAAAGAAAAGAACAGAGGAGTTTGTTTTTTATTAGTAAAAAGGTTAATTTTATTTTTTAAATTAATAATTGGAGTGTCTTCTCTTCCGAGCTTTAGGGCCTCTTTTATTGATGAGTCAATATTAAAGTTAATTATTTGATAAGCTAAGTCACCTTCAACAGAGGAGAGAGTTGGGAATATTTTGGTTTGTTTGTTTTGATATGAAAAAACAACTCCATTTTGATCTAGTGAATTTATTTTGCTGTTTAGGATTTTCTCTGCTTCAATTAGGGTTTTCCCTCCAAGGTCGAGGTTGCCAATGTATACTCCTGGATAAATTTTGTCAGTATATTTTTTTTCAAAAATAAAATAAGAGCTAATAGCTACTGCGGTGGTTAAAACAAAAAAGGCCACTAAGACAAGCAACCATTTTAATATTTTTTTTGTTCGATGATGTTTAAAAATATTCATTTATTTTTCAGTATCCAAGAGTTCATTCAAAATATCTTTTGCTAAACTGTCTTCTTTTGATATTTCTAAATAGACCGAAGAACCTTTTTCCGTATCTTTATCTAGAAAGTTGGCAGGGAGAATGATTGTTTTATTATCCTCGGTCTTAAAATAAGCATTATCTTTCTCAAATTTCTCAAAAATTAGTTTATGTGACATTTATCTTTCTTTAACTTTAATTGATATTTGTTTGCTCGATCTTGATTTAGGTAGAACAATAGTTAAAACTCCGTTTTCAAGAAGAGCGTCTATTTTGTCTTCTTCAACCTCAACAGGAAGAATAACAGAACGAGAAAATGAGCCCCAGTAACATTCTTTGTATAGGTAATTTTCTTCTTTTACCTCTTCGTTCATCTCTCTCTTTCCTCGGATTGTTAGCATGTCGTTATTTATGGAAATATCAATATCTTCAGATTTTACGCCAGCAATAGTTGATTTTACAATAATAGCCTCAGGAGTTTGATAGACATCAATAGAGAGCTGACCTTCTTCGTAATCATCTTCTAGCCATTGTTCTTCTTGTTCTTCATTATTTTCTTCGATTTCTGAGTTTAGTGAAGAATCAAACTCTTGAACATCTTCATCTTCGTATTCTTCTTCTGGTTTCTCAAAACCAGCTAATCTTTTGAGAATTTTTACCATATTTTTAATAGATAGTTTATCTTATTTATGAATATATTATAGAATTATTCGATAAATATTGCAAGAGATAAAAGTGAAAGAAATTTTTATATTTTGCGTAGTACTAAGTGCATGGAGAAATAGCTACGGCTATAAATAAAAAAAATTGCCTGACAAGCAAAAAACAGACCTGCGGGGGCATGGTCTGTTTTTAAAAAAAAGAGGGTGAAAGAAATATTTTTATCTTGCGTAGTACTAAGTGCATGGGGAAATAAGTGATCACTAAATCCTTTCAAAAAATAAATTAATTAAAAATACTAATAATATTAAAATTATGAAAAACAATAAATTAACAGTTGGAGCAGCAGCTCTAGTAGCCATTATCGCTACAGCCGGAATGGCAGCTAGCACTTTCGCCTATCAAGGTGATCCAAGCGTTCAAGGACCAAACGTAGACACAGCAACTCATGAAGCAATGACAGCTGCATTTGAAAGCGGTAGTTATGAAGCCTGGAAAGCAAATAAACCAAACGAATCAAAAGGAAGAATGATGGAAGTTATTAATGATGAAGCATCTTTTGCAAAGTTTGCAGAAATTAGAGAACTAAGATTGGCCGGCGATACAGAAGGAGCAGATGCTCTAAGGGTTGAGTTAGGATTAGGACTTCATGATGGTGAAAGCAGAGGGACAGGAATGAAAAACTCAGGAAACAAAGGTGCTGGACAAGGTGAAGGTGAAAGAGGTGCTAATGGTTCAAGAGGTTCAAATAACGAAAATAGAGGACAAAACCAAGGCGGAAACTTCGTAGATGCAAATGGCGACGGAGCTTGTGACTTAATTGAGTAAATTAAAACTAGATTTAATTTTACAAAAAAAACAGACCGTAGGAATCCGGTCTGTTTTTTATTTTGTGCTCCTGGATGGTTTCGAAGGGGTGGAAACCCCAACACTTATTCTCTGGATAGTTTATCTAGAAATCCTGTTCGTGAGTTTTGACTTGTTTTTATTCATTTTTAATATTAGTTCACATGGTTCGCACCTCCAAAATCTCAAAACAAAAACTCCGCCATTTGGCAGAGTTTTTATTTTGTGCTCCTGGATGGTTTTGAACCATCGACCCCCACGTTATAAGCGTGGTGCTCTAACCCCTGAGCTACAGGAGCGTAATGTATTTTGAATGTTTTCTGGATTCCGGATTCCTCCAAAGGCGGACATGCAAGTCCAGAATGACCTTGTTTCATGTTTTGTAATATGTGTTACATGAAATGGTGGACGACACAAGATTCGCACTTTTACACATCTTCGATATGGAAAAGTATTTCGCACTCGCACGTGCTCAAAACAGTGTCGGGGTGGACGCGAGAGGACTCGAACCTCTGACCCCCACGATGTCAACGTGATACTCTAACCAGCTGAGCTACGCGTCCAGGGTTTTTGGATTTACTCATCCAAACAAAAAAGGATTTGGTAATCCTAGAATAAATTTATCACTATTTATTGTTTTTTACAAGATTAGATGGATAGTTTTGTTAAGTTTTCTTTTATTTTCTCGATAATATGTTTTTCGGCTTCTGTTATCGATTTTTCTAAACTAAATTTAGCTAGGTTTTTTGTTCCGCTGGAGTTAAATTCTTTGCTTAACTGAAGGGCATTTACTCCTTTCATTGAGTGTATAATAGTTTTTGTATTAACTTTTTCTCCCTCTTTTACTTCATAAATTAGAACTATTATTCTTGCTTCAGGAATTGAGACTATAAGTTCGTCGATTACTTCTGAAAGGTCTCTCTCGCTAGTCTGTGTTTTGTGAAAATCCATATGTGAAAGTACAGACCAAACCAACTTACCCCCGTGATTGTTGTTAAGACGGGCAAGAACTCTTCCCCAGAGCTTTAAAACACCAATTGTTCTGGATCTATAGAGTGTATTTACAATCAATTCTCTGTCTGCTCCCATTGAAATAAGTTGAGCAACGGTAGAGAGAGAATCTGGTGTAACATTCTGAGTTTTGAAACTTTTTGTTTTGGAAATAATCCCTGTCAAAAGAGCGGTGGCAATATTTTCATCAATACTGTCTCTAGAATAATTTGATAATAGATTGAAAAGAATTTCAGAACTAGATACAGCAGTTAAGTCAATTAAGTTTATTTGTCCGAACTCTTCATTTTCAGAATGGTTATCAATATTAATTAAGGGAATTTTGTAGAAAAACTCTGTATCGTCTTCAAAAATTTTTCCTAGCGATTCAATATCAGGGCTATCTATACTGATAATTAAATCATATTTATATTTGCTCGAAGAGGAAGAAATGTCTTCTTCTGTAAAATTGCCTTCTTTGGGGGTGACAATAAAGTTTAGTTTATTCTCCTCATTATTATATTTTACTTTTTCAACCTTTGTATTGGTGGTATCTAGGCTTATTATAAAATTTTTAAGATTTTTAAAATTACTTTTAATGTCTGTAAAATCCGAAAGAAAAGAATAGATGCTATTTGTGTGAGTTGAGTCAGCAACAATATCAACTTGCTTGCCAAGTTTTTTTAGAAACAGATTTAGAGCCAGGGCAGAAGAAACAGCATCACCAGACCATTCGGCTGAAAATGTGATTAGAATATTTTTGGCTTTTTTGATTTGCTCAAAAATTTGCTGTTCCTGGGTTAACATAAAAAATGGCCTCAAGGCCTTATTAATTTTTACTATATTGATAGATTTAATTGTTTCAATCAATACTCTAATATATACAAAATATTGGAATGTGTCAAGATGGACCCGATTTCTATTGACTAAAATGATTTTTTATGTTAAAAAAATATACTGTTCTTTAAACATTTTCCAATAGAAGGAGACAATGATGAAAAATATATTATATTGTATCGGACTTTTCTTTGTTATTTTGTTTTTATTGTACTTGAATTTTTTAGCCAATTTGTATGGGTTTAATGACTTTAGCTTAACACTAAATTATTTTACAGTTTTTTCTTGTCTTTTACTGGCTATAATAATATCAAATATGAATAAAAATGACTTTAAAAAGGTCAGCAGTCTGATTATAAAGTTCTTCTTTCAAGATAAGACCATAATCTCTAATGATATGGAGGAATTCAAAGCTTGTCGAGTTGAAAAAATTGACGAAGAGAAGGGAATGGTAGAACTTCTCTATTATGAAAAAAAGACAGTTATGGTTAGTGACCTACTTACATTTCATCCTCAGATCGAAATTGGGAATTATGTCAAAAGAGAATCTTCTTTTGTCTATTTAGTTGATAATAGGGGGTATAAATATATTTCCTGCATTGCATAGCTCAAAGTCCCCTTAACTTAGGGGATTTTTTATTTTCTAAAAAACACTTGACAAAATATAGATATGGGTATATACTCAATATTATAAGAGTATATTCTCATAAATAAATTAATAGATTGGAGGTGATAATTATGCCAAATAAAAATGGAACAGGACCTGAAGAAAAAGGTTCAAAAACAGGAAGAGGACTAGGAAATTGTGGTGGAGGCGCTACTGAATCAAATGGTCAAGGACGTGACCAAGGAATGGGTCAAGGAAGAGGTATGGGGATGAGAAGAAGAGTAAATACCTCACAATATAATAGTTAATTCCTTATTAAACCCGCAGAAGGTTTGTGTGACAAATCTTTTGGGGCTTGATAATATAGAATTGTAGAAGTAAATATGAATAATCAAAGAAGATTTGGTCGACCAAGACTAAAGAGAAAAATTAGATTTAATCCCAAGGTGGATTATTTTAAACCGCAGGGCATTCCTATGGCTGGTTTGGAAGTTGTCGAATTGAGTAAGGAAGAATTAGAGGCAATGCGTCTTAAAAACATAAAAAATCTAGACCAAAAAGAATGTGCTCTTGCCATGAACACTTCTCCTGCAACCCTGCAGAGAATTTTAGCGAGCGCTTATAATAAAATTTCAATTGCCCTCGTTGAAGGCAGGGCTATAAAAATTATTAAAGAATAAAATATGTTAAAAGAATGTAGAATAAAAAATTTTCCCGTTTCTTTCTTCTCGGTAGTTATGGGATTGAGTGGTTTGGCCATTAGTTTGCAAAAAGCAACAGAAATATATGGAATATCGAATATATATTCTAATCTTATGCTTGCCATTACTGTAGTTATTTTTGGTTTGCTTGGATTTTTTTATATTAGAAAAATGATTTCTTGCCCAAGTGAAGTCAAAAAGGAATTCAAACATCCCATTAAAATAAATTTTTTTCCAGCAATTTCAATAAGTTTTTTACTTTTAAGTGTTGCCTATCTGCCTGTTAGTATGGCTGTTTCTAAGTATTTATGGATTATTGGAGCTAGCTCTCATTTGATTTTAACGCTTTCAATAATTACTTCCTGGATTCAACATAAAGTATTTGAAGTAAAACACATGAACCCCTCGTGGTTTATCCCAGCTGTTGGGAATATCTTGGTTCCAATTGCGGGAGTAACACACGCACCCGTGGAAATATCTTGGCTTTTTTTCTCAGCAGGAATTTTCTTTTGGATAATACTCCTCGTTTTGTTTTTTAATAGAGTTTTTTTTCATGATCCTTTGCCAGGCAAGTTATTACCAACCTTGTTCATATTGATAGCCCCTCCAGCAGTTGGATTCATTGCTTATTTTAAGCTAACAGATAATTTTAACGACTTTGCCAGAATCCTATATTATTTTGGGATGTTTATTGTTTTGCTACTTTTCTTTCAGGTCAAAATGCTTTCTAAAATAAAATTTTATTTATCTTGGTGGGCTTATTCTTTTCCCTTGTCGGCGGCAGCTATATCAAATGCCATGATGTATCACATTACCAAAGTAGACTTGTTTAAAAATTTGTTTTTGTTTTTTCTAATTATTCTTGGAGTGCTTATAGTAGTATTGAGTATAAAAACCATTGCCTCTATTTTAAGGAAAGAGATTTGTGTTGAGGAGGATTAATATTTTGAGTAATAAAAAAGAAGTTCGAATATTCGAACTCCTTTTTGTTTTGGAGATAGTAGAAGGATTTGAACCTACGACTTTGCATGCCAATGCAATACTCTACCACTGAGTTATACTATCTCAAAACATAAAATGGCGCCTTGAGGGAAAATGATCCCAGAATAAAAAGTTTTTTAAAATCTTGTGATTTGCGCATCAATCACGAAATGTTAAAAAATCAGATTACTCATGACTAGTGTCTCAAGGACTTTTGAAAAAAAATAGCGGGAGAAACAGATGGTTGAGGTTGGTAGGGTTGCTACTCACTAGCTTAACGCTAGCTGAAATTCTTCACCCCTGCCATGCAGGTGTGTTTCTCCCGTTTTTTAATGAACAAAATTCTAATGTCAGATTAGTAACAAGAATAGAAAGTGTCAATCTTTACAAAAATATTTTTTTGAGGTATGTTATTTATCTGTTCATTAACATCATATTTTTAAGGGAGGTTTTATGAAAAATCTGTTTCGGGTTATAATTTGGATATTCGTTTTTGTTTGCTTAATTATATTTTCTTCATTGGTTAGTACTATTTGGGGGGAAATAACTCGCTTTATTCCGGGGGAAACTTTTGGGATGATTGCCGAAATTGGATTCTATTCTTTACTTGCATGCTCCCTTTTTTATTCGAATTACTTCGTTACCCAAAAGTTCCCCAGTTTATCTTTATTTTGGTCATTTGTTTTTTGTAATAAACTATCTGTTCGTGTAAAACAAATGGTTGATAATCAAGACTCTTCTGTGGCTATAGTATACGATAAGTATCTCTTAGTTGAGGGTTATGGTAAGACAGAAAAAATATTTGGGGCAGAAAAATATTTTAGTGACATTGAGCCCGGGGACATTCTGAGAAAAGTCGGGAAATTAATTTCTCTGGAAAAAGGGGGCGATTTTTTTAAAGTATATGAAGTAAGTCTTGAATAATTAAAATAAAAAAGTATTAAAAATAAAAGAGACCGTGGAAAACCATGGTCTCTCTTTTTTTGAGAATATTAATACTTAAAATCATTGTTCTTGTCTTGCAAAAAAGGGGGTATTTTGATAACCTAGATATATAAAAACATATTATATTAGCCAAAATTATTATATGAAAGAATTATCAAAAAGTTACAATCCAGCTGATTACGAAGACGTTATTTACGAGAAATGGGAGAAATCTGGAGCTTTTAAGCCAGGCGACATCAGTGAAGGCGACAAAACATATTCCATAGTAATGCCACCACCAAATGTGACTGGTACTCTTCATCTTGGACACGCGGCTATGTTGGCTATTGAGGATTTGATGATTCGTTACAGGAGGATGCAGGGGGACAAGACTCTGTGGGTGCCAGGAACTGATCATGCTGCCATCGCCACACAAGCCAAGGTAGAAAAGATTTTATTAGAAGAAGGTGTGAATAGGCATGAACTGGGACGTGAGAAATTTTTAGAAAGAATTAATCAATTCGCCCAAGAATCACACGACACAATAACTAATCAGGTTAAAAAAATGGGTTCATCTTGTGATTGGTCTCGTGAGGCTTTTACCTTGGACGCGACTAGGAGCAAGGCTGTCCGTGCTGTCTTTAAACTAATGTACGACGACGGCTTAATAGTTCGCGGTGATAGAGTGGTTAATTGGTGCACTAAATGTCATTCAACTCTTTCAGATGACGAGGTTGAATACAAAGCGCAAAAAGCTAAATTTTACACCTTTAAATATGATAAAAATTTTCCTATTAGTATTTCCTCAACTAGACCAGAAACAAAGCTAGGTGATACAGCTGTGGCGGTAAATCCGAAAGATGAACGTTATAAAAAATACATAGGACAAGAGTTTGATGTAGATTTTTGTGGTCAAAAACTAAAAATAAAAATTATTGGTGATAGGCATGTTGATATGGAATTTGGAACTGGTGCTCTTGGAGTAACCCCAGCGCACTCTATGGTGGATTGGAAGATGGCCGAGGACAATAAGTTAGAGATTGTAAAAGTGATTGATGAAGACGGAAATATCCGAGATGGTTTTGGAGAATTTTCTGGTATGACTGTTTATAAGGCACGAAAAAGAATCGTCGAAATACTAAATGAGAAAAATCTCATTGAAGCTAGTGATGAAATAGACAATAACTTATCTATTTGCTATAGATGTGATACTCCAATTGAACCAATCCCAAGTTTACAATGGTTTATTGATGTAAATAAGCCACTTGATAAATTTGAAGGTAAATCTATAAAAGATGTAGCCAATCAAGTTGTGCGTGAAGGCTATTTAGGAGATAAAGATAAAAAAATAAATATATATCCAGAGCGTTTTGAAAAAAACTATTTTAATTGGATGGAGAATCTAGGGGATTGGTGTATTTCAAGACAGATTTTGTATGGGCATCAGGTTCCTGTTTGGTATAGAGGTGAGTTAAAAGATAAAAGTGAAAAGTTAAAAGACAGAGAAGTTTATGTTGGGATTGAAGCTCCTGAAGGAGAGGGATGGGTTCAGGATACCGATACACTTGATACCTGGTTTTCATCTGGGCTTTGGACTTTTTCTACCCTAGCTCAAAAGCCAGAAGATATAAAAATAGAACCTTCGACAAGCTCAGGTCAGGGTGGCAAAATTGTTATTGACACAGATGATTTTAGAAATTTTCATCCAACAAATGTAATGGAGACTGGTTATGATATTTTATTTTTTTGGGTTGCTAGGATGATTATTATGACTACCTATGCGATTGAAGATATTCCATTTCATGATATATATTTGCATGGCTTGATTTTGGATGAAAAAGGAAAAAAGATGAGTAAATCAAAAGACAACACCATTGACCCTCTTATAATGAAAGAAAAATATGGAGCAGATGCAACTAGGCTCGCTCTAGTTATAGGTTCTAGTCCAGGGAATGATATAAAAATAAATGAAGAAAAGATAGCAAGCTTCAGAAATTTTACTAATAAACTTTGGAATGTATGTCGCTTCGCAATTTCGAATTTCGAATTTCGAATTTCGAATGAAAACTTAATTTTTAATGACTTGAATGAATCTGATGTATGGATATTAAATAAATTTAATATTTTAATAAAAGAAGTTACAGAAGATCTTGATAAATATAATTTTTCGCAAGCTGGAGAAAAATTAAGAGAGTTTACATGGGATGATTTAGCCGACTGGTATTTGGAAATATTAAAGTTTGAGAAAAATAAAGAAAAAGAGAATGTAATAAATTATATTATTCAGAATTTATTAAAATTTTGGCATCCTTTTATCCCGTTTGTGACAGAAGCTATTTGGGGAGAAATGTTTAGCAATGAAAAGATGCTAGTTTTAGAAAAATGGCCAGAAAAAATAGATTTTAAAGGAAATAATGATTTTGACTTGGTTGTTGAGATAGTTAAAGTAATTCGAAATGCACGAAGCATAAACAATGTTGAACCAGCAAAGAAAATTAAAGCAATTATTTACGCTGGTGGCAAAACAGAATTAATCAAATCACAAGAAATATTAATCAAATCACTTCGAACAGGAATCGATGAACTTGAAATTAAAGAGAGAGGTGAAGATCCTTCGGCAAGCTCAGGAGAGCTAAAAGATGAAATATTTACTTCCGTTGGAGACATTAAGATATATTTGATTGGAGCAATCGATGTTGAAAAAGAAAAAGAAAGAATTGAAAAAGAAATTGCGAACACCGAAAAACAAATTTCTATTATTTCCGGTAAACTTTCCAACGAAGCCTTCGTTGCAAAAGCACCTGAGGAACTTGTTAAAAAAGAAAAAGAAAAATTAGTCGAGCTTGAAACCGAGCTTCAGGCTTTTAAAAAACAATTAGATAATTAGTCAATTTAAAGTCGTACATATGTACGACTTTAAATTAATAAAAAAATATGGATTTTATTACAAAATTAGAAGGAATTGAGATTTTAGGTAATTCTCTGTATTCCTACACTTCGGCAGCTATAGTATTTCTTGCAGTTTTGTTTGGGTTAAAGATTTTTAAAACTGTAGTTGTGGCAAGGATTTTGAAAATAGCTAAAAAAACCAAAAGCAATTTAGACGACATGATAATAGAGGCTATTGATGTTATACACTGGCCATTTTATGTATTAGTTTCTATAAACATTGCTTTAAAAACATTATCAGTTGGTGATTTTATAACAAAAATTATATATTATTTATTTTTGATTTCCGTAATGTATTATGTAATTAAATTTTCAGAAAAATTAATTGATTACGGAACAGGTGTAATAATTGAAAAGAAAAAAGAAGGAGGTGGAGGAACTGGCATAATAAATTTTCTCTCAACATTGTCAAAAGTGAGTCTTTGGGTGATTGCTGTGGTTTTACTGCTTTCCAATCTGGGTTATAATGTCACTTCTTTAATAGCTGGTCTTGGTATTGGTGGTATTGCTATTGCCCTTGCTTTACAAAATATTTTGTCAGATATTTTTTCTAGCGTTTCTATCTATTTTGATAAACCATTTAAAATAGGAGACTTTGTTACTATTAATGGGTATTCTGGGACAATAAAAAAAATTGGAATCAAAAGTACTCGCATACAAGCGCTTCAGGGAGAGGAAGTAATAATGAGTAACAACGAACTAACGCAGGCTCAAATTCAGAATTATGGAATAATGGACAGGAGAAGAGTAGTTCTTGAATTAGGAGTTACATATCAAACCAAATCCGAACAATTAAGGAAAATTCCAAATATGTTAAAGAAAATTATTGACAAGGCAGATAATGCAACCTTTGATAGATCTAATTTTAGTTCATATGGAGATTCGAGCCTGGGCTTTGAAACAGTGTTTTACATTGAGAGTTCAGACTACACAGAGTACATGAAAATCCAAGAGGAAGTAAATTTAGGAATTTACGAAGAGTTCGAAAAAGAAAAAATAGAATTCGCATATCCAACTCAGACTTTGTTTATTGAGAAGGAATAGTTTAGAAAGATAAGAAAAAAGCCGCTATCGATGTTTTGATAGCGGCTTTATGTTTTCTAATAATCATCATCAGAGGATATTTCCTCAATCAGGATGTATCCATCTTCTTCTTCTTGATGAAATCCGGTGTAGCAAGACTGAAGCTCTCGCTCATCGTCAGGGAAAAAATCATCAGTAAGAGGTCCAAGAGCATTGTGTCCAAAAGTGGAATCTAGAGGAGCTTTCAATAAGTTGTTACGAGGGTTGAAGCCTTCGGCATGGCGCCGCTCCCTGGGGCTTGGCTTGGGAATAAATGATTGTTTTGGCATAATTACCTCCCTGGAAAAGTGTTTTAGAACACAATGTACTTAAGAAGAAACTAGGCAAGAGCCCATTTATTGTTTCCGATTGGCCGAAAACGTGAGCGTGGTTCTTCTTTCTTAATAGCGGGGGTATTCATTTCTTGTAGCTTTTTTTTCTTTTCCAGAAAAATTTTTACTTCTTTTAAAAGGGCAGCTTCTGCTGTTTTTAAATTAAACATGATGTTCTCCTTCTTTTTGTCAGACCGAAATTGGCCATTTATTGTTGATAACGAAATTGAGTCAACTAATTAGCATAGCATAAATGCTGTATATTGTCAAGTGGTATAATAGTTACTTCTCTATAATTAGTAAATTTAAGTTAATTTGCTATAATATCAATATAAACTAAATGTATGAATGAAAATTTTAATATAAAACCCAAAAGTGTTGAAGAACAAGAATCTAGTAATGCTAACAAAGGTATTACTCGTCGGGGCTTTGTAAAGGGATTAGTGGGATTTGCTATAACCGGAGCAGTAGGAAAAACTGTTGGAGATTTTTTTGAGGATGGTGAAAAAAACAAAGGAGAGAAAACAGAAAATATTACAAAGGAAGAAATATTAAAAGAGGTCGGAGTTGAGGAGAATGATATTAACGAAAATGTCTCAAGGGAAGAGGAGGGAGAATTGAGTCAAGAACAAATTGACTTAAAAAAACTCACGAAACTGTTTATGGAAAAGTATCAAGAACTTTCATGTAAGCACAAATTTTTTCCAAAAGAAATATTTCATGATGATTTTTTTATTGCTACGCAACTACAAGAATCTGGCTATAAAACAGACGCAGAGTCTCATAAGGGTGCGGTTGGTTCAATGCAAAACATGGCAATATCAATAGTGGACGTGGTTAGGGGTTTGAATTTGCTGAAAAGAAGAGGTGAGATTGAATTTGAGATTGAGGGTTTAAAAAAAGAAGACGAACTGGAACCAGAAAAACTAAAAAAAGCGATTAACCCCAAAAGAATACAAGAGATGATAGCAAAAGATCAAAATTTGAGCAGAGCCTTGGGAAAACTATATTTTATGATGTTACATGGGGTGTATGAAGTGGATGAGAATGAATATGGTAAAGGAAATTATAAGGATGCTCAAGAAAAGCTACTGGCTTGTTATAATGGTGGGACAAAACAAAAAGATAGAGAAAAGCATGAATGGCCACCAGAATCTCGAAATTATGTAGAGAAAATAGGCAACTATATGCAGAGACTAACAAACATTAAAGACGAAATGGACAGTAAAGGAATTCTGACTAATGATAATTACACGAGAATGATAATAGCAAGGAAAATGGATGATCCTAGAATAAGCAAAACAAAATATTCAGCACTTAATAATTTTTTAATCCAGATTAAAGAAGAGGAGGATATTGTTAATGGAAAAGTCGGCTACGATAAGATTAAGAGTATAATAAATATATAATCAAGAAAGGAGAATAGTTCATTGAAAGTAAAAACATGTATATTGATTTTGATTTTTGTTGTGTCGGGCAACAATGTATTTGCTAGAACAAAAATAATTAAGGATGTTCCATACATTAACCAGGTAGAGGATGTAGATGAGTCGATGATTCTGGGGCACAATGCATGTGCGGCTACTGTTAGCGTGATGTTGCTAACTTATTATGGCATATTGCCAAAGCACGAGATATTCCCAGGTTATTATATTTATAGCCCCTACATTGGTTTTACTGATAAGGAAGGAAATGACTATAGTCAAGATTTTGCTTATGATTTTGATGGGATTGGTAGTAGAAAGAATAAAGTCTATGGCGCTCATGGTTATATAGTGGGAAAATATGAAGGGAGCTGGCAAGCAGAGGTAGGGAATGTCATAAAATATTTAGAAAATAATGGCTTGGAAGGTGTGGAAAATACTAGTGAGAATATGTTCGAAAAGATTAGAAGGGATATTGATAAAGGACAGCCTTTAATAGCTCGAGCAAAGATTGATCAAAATGGCCATTATTTACTAGTAGTTGGTTATGACGATGAGAAAAATGAAATTATTGTTCACGACCCATATGGAAATGCAAATATAGATTGGTTTAATACTAAAGCAGGAGGAAAGTATGTTAGCTATCCAATGGATAACAACCTTGCCTCTTGGGTGTATGTTAAAATAGAATCAATATTGGAAATAAAAACAAAAAAATAGAATAATTATACAGGTCGGCAATGTCGGCCTTTTTTTTATTTTTAAGTTTTAATTATCCACAGTGCAGTAAACATTAGAAGCACACTAATTATATATAAATTATACAAAAATATATTTTCTTTAAAATTAGCACATTATTGCAGAAGATAGCTATTTATTTTGTATGTACAATGATTATTGAAACTATAGATATTTTACCTTGGTATATGGTATAATACTAGTATAAAAATAAATTTATCGACCCTCGAGATTTGATTCATAGACTACAATAACGACCCTCGAGATTTACTAATATAAGTAAAAAATGGAAAAAGGCAAAAAATTGATATCACTCAAGGAAGCAGCGGAGCTTTCTGGATATAGCTCTGACTATGTTGGACAGTTGATTAGGTCTGGAAAAATATTTGGTGAACAAACCTATTCTAATGTCGTTTGGATGACAACCGAGGATGCTGTTCTCGACTATAGGAACAACTCAAAAAATAAAAATTCAAAACAAGAAGGTATTAAAAAAGGTTATCTTCCTTCACTTAAGAGAAGGTTTTCAATTGAAGTAAATATATTCAGAGTATTCTTTAAAACTTTTAAGAGTGCATTTTTGGTTCTCCTCTTTTTGTTTATATCAGTAATTTTTCTGGTTTCCTATATTGCCTATATTTTAATTAACCCATCTACTTCAATTCAGAAAGATTTGGAAATTCAAAATTCTCAAGAGATAATAGATTTAAATTTTTGACCTTAATTTAGCTTCCCATGCTAAACAATATTCGAAAGAAGAATAGTCCCCCAAACAAGCTTTTAAAGATATATTTAAAAGGTTTTTTTGTATTTGGTTTATTTTTTGTTTTGGTCCTTGGTTTTAGTCCAATTGATTTTTTACAAAGATATATTGGTGCTTTTGGTGGAGAGATGAGGGCTGTTTCTTTTTACGCTTCTAGTGGTAATACTTCGGTGCAATCAGAGGATTATTCTCTTGGATGGTGGGGAGGAGAAAATGTCTTAAATGAACCTCAAATTTCACCAAATGGTAGATTATCTTCTTTTTCTGATACAAACTCTTCCTTCTATAATGGCGGAGATTTTTCCTTGCTTATTTCAGACTTCACTCTAAAAGGAGTGTCACTTCCAAGTCAAACAGAACCTGAAGTGGAATTTATGGAAATTAATGAAGATTCCTCCGAGGACTCTTTTTTGGAAGATGGATTAACAGAGCAGGGAGGAGAAGAAAGAGCTCATGACGAAAGTGAGACATCAACCACCACGGACGCGACTAGTACGGATATTTTGAGTAAAAAAACATTAGTAAATATTGCAAATGCTCAAGAAGATTCAGATTTGTCTGTTTTGGGAGAATTTGATTCTGCAAAAATAATGATTTCCTTTGCTCTTGGTTCCTTGGAAGCAGACTCTAGTGGCGGAGGAGCTATTGTTCCTGTTGAAATAGCCACAAGCACTGCAAGCTCGAGCGATGACGAGATTGAGTCAAATGAAGACGAAATTGATGAAAATGTTATAGCAAGTTCAAGCGATGAGCTTGGTGACGATTCTTCGGAGAAAGATACGCCGGAAGAACAGACGCTTGAAGAACAGACGCCGGAAGAACAGACGCTTGAAGAAATAATTAAAGAAGATGACGAAGAGATTATTCAGGATGTCGAAATTATCATCGAAGAAGAGGATATTTCTGAGGACTTTGAACAGAGTGTAGAAATAATCGAAAATGAAGAAGAGGCGTCTGTAATTAAAATTAAAGAAGAAGAGAAAACAGAAGAAGAAGTTGAAGATATTGTAGAAGAAATAGTAGCTCCGGTAGTGTCTGAACCAGATCCGGAGGTGGAGAATAGCGACGGGGATATAATTTCAAAAATATTTTCTGTTAAAAATGCAATCGCTCAATCAGACAGCCCAAAATTTGCTATTTGGTATTCAGTTATGAGTGAGACTGGCGATGCTAGTACAAGTGCTTCTACAACAGGTCGAGAAATATGGGAAAAATTAGATACAGTTTATGACGACGATTTGTCTAATTATTTAAATGATGGATTCTTTTCTTATGATGCGCCTTTTCTTGAGTCATGGACTGACCTTGAAAATCTGAAAATAAAAATTGAAGGCCTCGCCGATGAACAAGCTGATTTTGTTTTGTATATTGATAGTATTTGGGTTGATATTGAATATGAGAAAGACCCCAACACTCCAGAACTTCCTGAAGAAAAAGAATTGCGTTGGGAAAATATGCTCGAATTTTTATCAGATCAAAAAGTTTTTACTTTTGATGAAAAAGGAGAATTTCGATTTAAATATAATAAAAACAAAAAGACTTTAAGTGAGAGCTTTGGACTTTCTGGTTACTGGGATAGTGTAGATATAGAAGTTGAGATAGAAGATTTTAAAGGAGATATTTTAGAGCTTCCCCTAATAATAGTATTCGAAGAAGATGGAGAATTCTCTATTACTTTGCCGAGCTTGCCTAGAAAATTTAGACCAGGAGAATATAGGATTAAGTTTACTATTATCGATAGTTCAGGAGCCGAAACAGAAGAATTTGTTCTAGAAGAAAGTTTTTCTTGGGGGGTTTTGGCCATAAATACTGACAAATCTATTTACAAAATAGGTGACGAATCAGCGTTTATTCAAATGGCGGTTTTAGATGAAGGTGGACACACCTTATGTGGGGCTGATTTGAGTTTAGAAATTATTTCACCAGATGGAGAAGTTCGAATTTTTGATACAAGTAATGACACAATAATTCAAAACGAATTTTGTGAGCCAGAAAATGTAATAACGAGTCCAGATTATTATACATATTTTCAGTTAGCAGGTGTTGGCACATATGAACTAAAATTAAAAGCAATTACCGAGAATGGAGTTAAAGAAATTACGGATAGTTTTAGGGTTGTTGAAGAAACTTCTTTTGATATATCGAGGATTGGTCCGACCAGAATATATCCGCTGGCTAATTATGAAATGAAAATAAATATTTTGGCTAGTGAAGATTTTGAAGGAAATTTTTACGAATACGTCCCTGACGGTTTTTACATAGTAAATCAAACCTTGAAAATTAAGAAAGCCTCAACGACGGATTTCGTTTTGTATAATAGCCAAGTATCAAGTAGCACAGAAGAATATATTTTTGATGAATTTGAAATAAACGACGAAAAAGAATTATCTTGGAAAAATTTATTAATTGAAGATGGCGATGAACTGGAAGCAGTTTATCTGTTTGATGCGCCAAATGTTTCACCGGAGTTATACTTACTTGGACCAGCAAGTATTGCAACCACTACAGAAGACAGACAATGGCAGATAGCTTCAGATGCTATAACAACCTACCCCGGAACAGCTGGAATAAATGTAAACTGGACAGATCCAACATTTGCCTGGGATTCTAGTAACAACACTTATGCCACAAAAGCAATTCCTAAAAAGAATGTTGATGACTCGGCAAATTATTTACTTGTAACATCTAATACTGCTACGGATATTGGAGGGATCATTTCAAGCGTTAAAATCGCTGTTGAAGGATTTGTTGAAAACACAGCGATAACAACCTATGTTGTCCCCGTTCTTGGAGGAGCCGATGGTGGAATCTATACGATAACTGGGACAACCATGGGAACTACTGATAATGATGTTCCAGTTTACCTAGATATTACATCAGAGATTGGGACTTGGACATGGGCGGATATTATTGGAATGGATATTAGGCTTTATGGTCAAAATAGTTCTAATCCTACGGACTATACTCTTTCCATTGATCAAATAAATATTCTAGTAGATTACACCACAAATAACTTGCCAACAGGATCTTTTACGGGAGCAAGTCAGAAAGTTGATTCTTCAGGAGTGATTGATTTGTCTATTCAAGCCGATGACCTTGATGATGATCCTCTTAGAGCAAAAATAGAATATGTTTCTGGAGCTACTTGTGATTTTGCAACTCCTCTTGATCCTTATTTAGATGAAACAGATACAAATGCTACTTCTACTTTTGGTGATGCCAAGATTAATAACAATGAAGACTATCAAGTTGGTTCTTCAACTGGTTATATTATTACGACTAGTGGGGCTAACAGTGTTTATTTTGATTGGTTGAGTACACCAGCTCTAGACGGAGCCGATGGAACATACTGTCTTCGATTAACTGCTAATGATTTGGTAGAGGACCAAGCAATTTTAGCCACAACTACAGTGGACATTGACAATAAAAATCCAACAGCTCCGGGAGAATTTACTTTTTCTTCGCACACCAAAGACTCTTTAACTCTTTCTTATGGGGCAACATCAAGTGACACTAATTTTTCGGACTATAAAATATTTTGGAAAATCTATGACGGGACAGCTCCAGACGAGGGCGACAATGAAATAAACTCAAGTGGAGATACAAATCTTGGAGCAATTGATTTTAACGGAATAGCTACAACTTCAATAACTGGTCTTTCTGAAAATATTCAATATTCTGTTTCCATTTGGGCTTATGACATTTATGGTCATTCCGCCAGTTCAACATATACTAGTTTTTATACCAACCAAACACCAACCTCAAGTTTCAATTCAGCTGTCCAAAGGACAGATGGTACAGGCGTTGTTGATATTTCTCTTGATGTTAATGATGGTGATAATGATAACTCAATTGCTCGAATTGATTATGTTCTTGGTGCAGCCTGTAATTTTTCTACTCCACTTGATCCAACCATTGATGAAACACAGTCGAATATTTCAAGTACTTATGGTGTTCCAACTATTGAAAATGATAATATCTATCAAGTTGGTGCAGTTGATTGGTGGATTACAACTCCAGATGTAAATACATTGCAGTTCGACTGGTTTGGTCAAACTGACTTGCCTTTAGGGGAGGCTACTTATTGTTTGCAATTTACAATGAATGATATTGCAGACGATCAAAACACCCCAGCAACCACAACTCTCACAATAGACAATGCAGCCCCAAGCCCTCCAGGACAATTGACGAGTGGGGAGGTAACTGGATCTACAATTAAATTAATTTTTGGAGCGACTTCAACTGACTCGAATTTTTCTCACTACGAAATTCACTACAAAGAAGGTACAACAGGAGTAGTCATAACAGATCCTGAACATATTAATACCGATTTGTCTGATATTAATTATAATGGGACTTCATCAACAACCGTTGGAAGTTTAAATTTAAATACAGACTACGTGTTTAATATTTGGGCTTATGATACTTATGGAAATATTATCGCATCAACCGAAACTACCGCCAAGACAAATTCTTCTATTACTAATGACTCACTTACTTTCACAAATCCAGATACTCTAAATCAACTGATCGCCGACGGAACTAGTGAATGGAATTTTCGAGCTCTTGTTTCTGACCTCGGCGGCTATGCTGGACTAGACACAGTTTTATTGAGATTGGCTGACTCTGCTGACAATGTTTCACCATTTGGTAATTTAGAATTTTCTTGGACAGAGGCAACAGCTTTATTTTCTGAGACGGGGGCAGATGTTAATGGGGCGGTCGTAATTTCCCCAAACAGCACCTCAACATGCTCAGTCAATACTTGTACCATTGATTTTACTTTAATTTTTAATCATAATTTTGCAAGTTCTACCACCGATTATTCAGCTGAGCTTTATTCAACAAATGATTTAGCTTCTTTTGATGGTGATTCTTACCTTGATTTATACAAGGTTGATTTATATAGGATTGAACAAGTGCATTACAGATGGCGTAATGATGATGGAGGAGAGTAGGGGAATTTAGAATTTAGAATGAAAAATATTACAGTTGTCATTCTGAGGGAGCTAAAGCGACCGTAAGAATCTCATACCACGAACGAGATTGCTTCGTCGCTCCGCTTCTCGCAATGACAATAAAGCATAGAATGAACATCTTTAAGAAAAAATTTAATAGAAAAATAATATCGGGCTTTTTGGCTTTGTTGTTTTTTATTTTCTTTTCAGTCTCAGCTTCAGCTGCTGGTCCTTCTGGTTTAAAATTTGATAATATTTCTGATAAAAAAGACTTTGTAAGAACAGAGACCCCTAGTTTTATTTATGAGGCCAGTAAAGAAAGAGAGGGATTTTCTAAATTTAGCGCTTGGTTTAAAAATATTTTTGTTGATGAATTTAGGGATATTGAGGTTCGAGCGGAGATCTATGATATTAATGGTAAAAAGAAAGATAATTTAGTGGTGACAAAAGAATATTTAGACAATGGACAGTTTGAATTGAAAATTGATAACGAAGAAGAAAAACTTAGACCAGGAAAAAAGACAATAAAATTTTTTGTAGTTGATGGTGATGAGGAAATAATAATTGAAAAAGATTTTTCTTGGGGAGTACTTGCAATAAATTCTAATCAAGATAAATACAAAACTTCTGAAACGGCTGATTTATTTATGGCAGTTTTGAACGACACTGGTCATGTTGTTTGTGATGCCGGGCTAGAACTTTTAATCGAAGCACCAGACGGTGGTAAGGCAACACTCTCAACTGCAAATGGTTTAATTGAAGTGTCCTCTGAATGTCGTGAAAATATTACCAGTCTCCCGGACTACAGTACAAAATATCAAGTTGCCGGAGAAGGAGAATACAAAATGACCCTAAATGCAGTTACTAAAAATGGGATCTATAGTATCACCGATAATTTTTCGGTAGAGAATAATGCTGATTTTTATTTCAAAAGAAGTGCTCCAACAAGGATTTATCCAGTCGAAAATTACGAAATGAACTTGAGTATTAAGGCCGGTGATGATTATCGGGGGGAGATAAAAGAAGTAGTGCCCGCTTCATTTAAAATAAGCGATGTTGAGATTTATAAAAACAACTCCATAATTCAAAATTCAAAATTCATAATTAAAAATTTTGGGAAAAAACAAGAAATAGTCTGGGATAATGTAGAACTTCTAAAGGGAGATGAACTAGAAATTATCTACACCTTCGATGCTCCCGACGTATCTCCGGAATTGTTTATGATGGGACAAGCCAGCATTGGTGATTATTTAGAGTATCGTGATTGGCAGATAGCCTCTGATGCTGTTGCCACCTATATTTATAACACCGCCTCAAATGTAGGCTGGACAAACCCATCTCAATCAGTTGATGGTTCAAATAATCTTTATGCTCAAAGATTGATACCAAGAAAATCTGTAAATGATTCAGCTAACTATTTACAAGGTACTGCAAATAACGCCACCGATATTGGAAATGCAATTACTCAAGTTGAAGTTGGGACTGAGGCTTATGCTGCCAATACTCAGGTCTCTATGTATGTTCAACCATTTTTTAATGGTTCAACAGCTGGTTCATCTCAAAGTTATGGCATGGGAACAAGCGACACAAATACTATTTATTATCTTGATGTTACTAATGATGGAAATGCTCCAAGCACTTGGACATGGAATGATATTATGAATCTAGATGTTAGGTCTTATGGATTTGATACATCTAACGGTTCAAGTTTTAATTTGTATGTTGACCAGTTCTATGTTCAAGTTAATTATGACTTGAATGACGCTCCAACCGCAACTCTCACGTCAGCTACTCAAAAAATAGATGGGAACGGAGCAGTTGATATTACATTTACGGCCGATGATTTAAATGCCGATGATTTGATTGCTAAAATAGAATATGAAGCTGGTAGTGGATGTGCTTTTGTAACTGCCCCGAACTCAACTATTGATACAACTCCCGCTAATACAACATCAACCCTCGGAGTTGATCCCGACGCTGATAACGGAAATGATTTTCAAGTCGGTAACGCCACAGCTTATATTATTACTAGTCTGGGAGAAAATACCATTAGCACAGATTGGTTATCACAAACAGATGTGCCACTTGCAAATGGTGACTATTGTTTGCGGTTAACTGTTAATGATGGTGTCGATGATCAGGTGACCCCGAGCACTATTGTGGTTACTCTGGATAATGTTGCTCCATCAATATCGAACGTCACATTTTCCCAAACTTCTGGTTACCTAGGGATTGGGGACTCAGTTGATTTGACCATTACATCTGATGCTACTGGTTATACAGCTGGAGCTATATTGGTTAATGGAGTGGATGTGTCTGGAACAATAGTTGATAATCTAAATAACACTTATTCAGTCACTTATGCTGTTACAGAAGGAGATGCTGATATTCTTGATACAGCCGATTTGCCAATTAGTATTATTTTGAAGGATTCAAATAATAATTCAAGTTCAGCCTATACCACAGCTGATATAAACAATAGACCAGGGGTAGATGCCAATAAGCCAGTTTTAACAGGCATTAGTATTACAAACAATAATTACAAGATTGGCGACACGATTACAATTGTTATCTCTGTTTCAACGGATGCTGATGCATACACCTTGGGAGTTACAACAATCAACGGAGTGACAGCGACAAATTTAGTAAAAGTTAATGACACAACCTATAACGCAGACTATTTGGTTTCTGAAGGCGATACTGACAGAACGACTGGAACAATTCCAGCTTCTGTAATTTTGATTGACCAGGGAGGGAATGAGAATATTGCCTATACAAGTGTTTCACCGAATTCAGCTACGGTTGATGCTCACTACCCAGAAATTTCGTCAGTCACAATTCCGAGTCTAAGTTACAAGGTGGGAGATACTATCACTTTAACTGCAACAGTCACAATAGATCCTGATACATATACTCTCGGTAATACAACAGTCAATGGAGTAACTGCAACAAATATACAAAAAACAAATGACACAACATATACTTTTGATTATACTGTTGTCGAAGGCAATACAGATAGGACAGCAGGAACAATACCAATTTCTGTTATTTTTCGTGACTCAGTTAATCAAGAAAATATTACCGCTTTTGTTGCCCCTACTGTTAACACAGCCTCGATTGATGGACATACTCCAACAATCTCAAACGTCACATTTGTTCCAACAAGCGGTGTTCTAAAAATTGGTGACTCAGCAACAATCACAGTCACCTCAGATGGCACAGGCTACAGCGCTGG
>JAQIDC010000004.1 GCA_027858235.1 Patescibacteria group bacterium
GAGTTCTTCTAAATATGCCCCACACCCAAGTTTCTCCCCAATGTCGTAGGCCAAGCTTCTAATATATGTTCCGGTTGAACACCTAACTTCTATTTTAAGTACTGGCCAAGTATAGCTGATCAAATTTATACTATATATATTTATGAAGGAGGGTTTCCGTTCAATCTCAATACCTTTTCTCGCTAGCTCATAAAGTTTTTTACCCCCGACTTTTTTGGCACTAAACATCGGTGGGATTTGTTCCTGTTCTCCCTCAGAGTCGGATAATATTTGATCTATTTGATCTTTAGTCGGAACATTATAGCCTTTATTAATTATTTTTATCCCTTCTCTGTCGTAGGTATCTGTTGTCGTACCCAAACAAAGAGTGGCAACGTACGTTTTGTCTTTTTTGACAAACCGATCAATCTTTTTAGTGGCTTGTCGGCCAATTGCCATGAGTAAAACTCCTGTTGCAAATGGGTCTAGAGTGCCAGCATGCCCTATTTTCCTAATACCAGTGATTCTACGCAATGAATCAACCATGTCATGTGAGGTGGGCCCACTTTTTTTATTAATTAGTAAAAATCCTGAAATTGGTTCGTTCATTTAAAATATGCTTAAATATTGACTTTCATTATTTATTATTGTAGTATTAAATTAAATTTAAGGGAAGAGCTCCCTTTTTTGATTTAAAAAATTGAGACAAAAATAATGAATATAACCGAATTAGCCAGAATCTTGAGAATTACACCCAATGAGCTTCGTGAACATCTACCGAGGCTTGGTTTTGATATTGGCCTAAAAGCTATCAAAATTCCAAAACCAATTGCTAATAAAATCATTAAAGATTGGCCAAGATTGAGAAGACAAATTGAAACCCAGAAAACTATTGAAAGAGAGAAGGAAGAGGCTGAATTGAAGGAACAAAGAAAACTAAACAAGATTACCATAACACTTCCTCAATTTGTAACAGTTCGTGAATTTTCAGATATTGCAAATATCCCTGTTAATAAGATTTTGGCAGAATTAATGAGAAACGGAATATTCGCCTCTTTAAATGAAAGAATAGACTATGATACAGCCTGGCTGATCAGTGAGGACCTTGGTCTTGATATTGTTAAAGAAAATGAAGAAGACAAAGAAAATGAAGAAGACGAGAAGGATAAGTTGAAGGACGCAATGGAAGGTCAAAAAGAAGAGCTTGAAGGAAGGGCTCCTGTTATTGTTGTTATGGGTCATGTTGACCATGGTAAGACCAGATTGCTTGATGCTATCAGAGAAACAAATGTAGTCGAAGGAGAAGCTGGTGGAATTACTCAGCATATTGGTGCATATCAAATTGAAAAAAATGATAAAAAAATTACCTTCATTGACACTCCTGGACATGAGGCTTTTACGGCCATGAGAAGTCGTGGTGCAAAAATTGCCGATATTGCAATATTGGTAGTTGCTGCTGATGATGGAGTAAAACCTCAAACAATTGAAGCATATAGAATCATTGAAAAGGCAAAACTTCCTATTATCGTAGCTATAAATAAAATTGACAAACCAGATGCCAATATTGAGAAAACAAAACAAGAGTTATCTAGTCAACTTAAATTAAATCCAGAAGATTGGGGAGGAAAAACTATAATGGCTCCAATTTCAGCTAAGGCAGGGACTGGGATAAACGAGTTGATTGATATGATATTGTTAGTAGCTGATGTTGAATCTGAGAACATTCAAGCAAACCCCATTGGAGATGCTATTGGAACTGTTATTGAATCAAATATAGACAAAGGGGCAGGAGCTGTTGTTACCATACTTGTTCAAAATGGAACTCTAAAGACTGCTGATCCACTCACATTTAATGGTATAGACTATGGGAAAGTTAGATCATTGTATAATTATTTAGGAGAAAAAATTGACGAGGCTGGTCCTTCAACTCCAGCTAAAATAATTGGACTAAAAATATCTCCAGAAGTTGGTGATATGCTTGAAGTGGGAGAAGGGAAAAAGATTAAAACAAAGAAGATAAAAGCGAGCGATCAATCCAGGAGAACACAAGCTCAAAATACCCCAGATGACGATGAATCAGTGAAAAAACTTACGATACTAATTAAAAGTGATGTTCTTGGTTCAGCTGAGGCAATCGAAGAATCTTTATATAAAATTCAAGGTGAGAGAATAAAAGTAAAAATTATTTACAAAGGATTAGGAAATATTACCGAAGGAGATATTGTTAGAGCAGAATCAGCTGGAGCCATGATTGCCGGGTTTAACGTTAAGCTCCCCGTCGGCTTAGAAGAGATGGCTCGTGAAAAAAATATTGAAGTAAAAATGTATAGCATTATTTATGATTTGATTAATGATGTCAAAGAAAAGCTTGAGTCAATGATAGAATATGATATAAGCATTGTTGATTTAGGGAGACTAAAGGTTTTAGCCCTTTTTAGAACAGAGCCAAAGAAGCAAATTGTTGGTGGAATGGTGCTTGATGGCAAGGTTGAGAAAGACACTATTGTTGATATAGAAAGAAAGGGAGAGATTCTAGATAGAGGAAAATTAACAAATCTCCAAGCTGGAAAACAAGAAGTTGATTATGTTGAAGCAGGAGAAGAATGCGGAATAGTTTACGAGGGAAGCCCAATTATAGAAGAAGGAGATATTCTAATCATCAGGAAGGAAGAGAAAACAAAATCTAAATTATAAAATATGGCTAGAATAGATCAGATTAATGAAGTGCTCAGAAAAGAAGTTGCTCAGTTCATTGGGAACAATATTAAGATGGAAAATGGAATGATAACCATCTTGGACGTTGATTGTTCGCCAGAGCTAAAAAATGCCAAGATATATGTTTCAGTTTTGCCAGATAATCAGTTTGGAACAGCATTAAAAATGCTTAAAAAAAATACTTCAAGTCTAAATTCGTTTTTAAAAAGAAATGTTAAACTAAGAAAAGTTCCTAGGATACAATGGGTTATCGACCCAACAGAAAAGGAGGCCTCAGTCATTGAAAGGATACTCAATGAAATTGAAAATGAAGAATAATCCCCTGATATAAATTTTCAAGGGATTTTTTTATTTTATGTACTACAGAAACCACAGAATAGCCTATAGAAATTTACGAAAAGCCAAAAAGGTTTTTTTAGTTATACACGAAAAACCAGATGGAGATGCTATTTCTTCTGTTTGTGCTATGATTGATTTGCTTGAAGATCTCAAAATAGATTATTATGCTTATTGTTTCAGTGAAATACCAGAGAATTTTTCTTTCTTGCCACATTCTGAAAAAATAAATATTCAAAAACCAAATGACTTTTTAATTTATGATTTAATTATTCCTCTTGATTGTGGCAGTCTGTCAAGAACAACATTGATTGATGAAATATCTAGTCGAGGAAAAAATCAGAAGGTTATAGAATTTGATCACCATCCAAAAGTTGATTCATATAGTGATATAGAAATTAGAGAAATAAGAGCAGCATCAACTACTCAGATAATTTACGATTTTTTTAAAAAAAATAAAATAAAAATTAATAAAACTAAAGCCACTTGTATCCTCACAGGTATATCAACTGACACTGGCAATTTCCTATACCCTTCAACTAGTGAAAAAACAATTAGGATATCTTCTGAGATGCTGATTAGAGGTGCAAGGCTTCCAAACATCCTGGACAGTACTTGGAGAAACAAAAGCATCTCAGGAATGAAACTTTGGGGAATAGCTATAAATAATCTTGAAATTAATAAAAAGTACAACTTTGCCACAACGGTTATCACAAAAGAAGATGTTAAAAATACTGGAGCTAACGAAGAAGATATAGAGGGTATTTCTGGATTTTTAAGTAATCTCGATAATGTTGCAGGACTTTTAATGCTCAGAGAAGAAGAAGACGATACGATAAAGGGAAGCTTTAGAACTTCAAGTGAAAAAGTAGATGTAGGCAAGATAGCTCAAAAATTAGGAGGGGGAGGACATACCAAGGCTGCTGGCTTTAAAGTTAAAGGGAAAATAATAAAAGAAGGAGAGAGGTGGCGGATAGTATAACACGTAACACAAAACACATAACATGAAACAAGTGTTTAAAATTATTTTAAAAAAAATTACTGTTCTATGTTCCATAATATATGCTCCATGATTTTTGTTTGACATTCCTTGCTATATTAACTAAACTCTATATATAATAAAAATTTAAGATAATAAAAATATGCCATTGATTCCAACAGTTATAGAAAAATCTACCCATGGTGAGAGAGCCTACGATATTTATTCAAGACTTCTTAAAGATAGAATTATTTTTTTAGGTGAACCAATCAATGACCATGTTGCAAATATTGTAATTGCCCAGTTATTGTTTTTGGACGCAGAGGATAAAAACAAAGATATTAAATTTTATATTAACTCCCCAGGAGGATCAGTAACAGCCGGCCTTGCTATCTATGACACCATGCAGTATATCAAATCTGATGTTACTACCATTTGTGTTGGCATTGCCGCTTCAATGGCAGCAGTATTACTAGCCTCAGGCGCTAAGGGGAAAAGACTCTCTCTTCCAAACTCAGAGGTTATGATACACCAAGTTATGGGAGGAACAGAGGGGCAAGCTTCAGATATTAAAATTAGAGCAGAACATATTTTAAAAACCAAGGAAAGGCTAAATACCATTCTAGCTAAACACACAGGTCAAAAAGTGTTAAAAATTGACAAAGATACTGATAGAGATAATTTTATGTCCGCAGAGGAGGCGAAGAAGTATGGATTGATTGATAAGATTATTTCTTAAAAACATTAAAACTCAAATAAATAAAAAAGCTCTGATTGATTTCAGAGTTTTTTGTTTAGTGTACACCTGAGTGTACACCCAGGTGTACACTTCTTTATGTTTTGTGTCTCGGATCCACTTTTCCCTGTCCATAATTTCCCTTGTCATTCTGAGAAGCGATAGCGACGTGAGAATCTCTTCTCGTTTATGTACTTTTTTAAAAAAAGTACCAAAAACGTTCGCGGAGAAAATTTTGGATCAGTACACTACAAAATCTAGCAAAATTCCGAACTCGCTGACGCTCAAACAGCGGATATTTTGCAGAGATTTTTACGCTTCATTTTTCTCCAAAATATTCCAATGTTCACAAGATTGAAAAAAAAGGAGAGTTTGACTCTCCAAATAGAATAAGGTGATTGGTACTAGACTATTTTTTGAAAAAATTTTTAATTTCCTAAATAGCCAGGTGAGTGGACTGAAATATTCTTTAACAGTTTCTTTAACAATCTCTTTGATCGTTCTCATAACAGCTCCTTTTGAAAGACCAGAAGGTTTAAATAATTTATAGTTCCCCCTTCACAAAGCCATACAACTGCTCAAATGACTCCTCTTTGCTTTGATTACTGGAGTCTATTATGAAGTCATAGTTGCTTTTATCATAAACATCGAAATCATAATATTTTTTATATCGTATAATATCACTTGTCTTTCTTTTTTTATGACTAGCGAGAACATCATCAACAGTTTTTAATTCATTGTCCTCATTTCTTTCATTCTCTTTTTGAAGTGTTTCAAAAACTCTTTGCGCCCCTATTTTTTCATCGACATCAATATAGATTTTAAGTGAATGTGGGATAAAGTGCCATGAAGTCCGTCCTTCGATGATAAAATTATCTTCAGTTTCTCCTAGTTTTTTTTGATATTCATCAACTTCTATATCTGTCTCAGGACTTTCTTCTCCGAGCTTATTGTATTCTGCTAGAGTCATTCCTCTCTCAGCTGCTTTTTGTCTTCTAATCCCCCCAATGTAGTACCTTGGCCACTCTAGTTTGTCAGCGAGCATTTTTGCCATTGTGGATTTTCCTGAACCAGCTGGCCCGCAAAAAGAAATTATCATATTATTTAGCAGTCTTTAAAAATTCTGTTAATACTTCTGGTAGATCTATTTCAAAAGTCTGTTGTTCTCCCTTCAAATCTTTGAAAGATAGGTGATAGGCAACTAAGAATATTCTTCCTAGAGCTTTTTTCTTATTTTTTTCTCTTAATTTATTCGTTGTATAAACATCATCACCAACAAGAGGGTTCCCGTAAGCTGAGAGATGGACTCTGATTTGGTGAGTTCGCCCTGTTTTAATTTTTACTTTTAGCATTGTATAGTTGATTCGTCTTTCAATAACATCAAATTCTGAAATGGCTATTTTCCCTTGATCCTGTTTTTCTCCATGTACTGTTTCTGGGAGAGCAGCCATTTTGTATCTAGATTTAGAGCGGGTTATTGGGAATCTTATTTCGTCATAATCTTTGACAATCTCACCATAAACTAAAGTTTTGTAATATTTTTGAACAGATCTATCTTTAAATTGTTCCTTAAGGCTATCAAAAGAATCTTGGTTTCGAGCTATTACCATCAAACCACTCACTTCTCTATCTATCCTGTGAACAATACCTGGTCTTGCTGGGTCTTCACCAATTTGTCTTAGTTCTGGATATTTTCCAAGTAAAACATCTACTAAAGTCTCTTGCATGATATTTTCGTATTCATGAACAATAATTCCTGCTGGTTTGTTGATAATAATATAATCCTCAGTTTCCTTAATTATAATATCCTCAATCTTTAAGTTTAATTTTTCTAGAGCTGGTGTTGTGTCTTTTTCTTTTGAAGTGGTTTTTATAATATTGATTACATCTCCTTCTTTCAGTCTGTAGCTAGAATTAAAAGTTTTGTCATTAATTTTTATTGAATCGTCATTGATTAATTTTTGAATCTGACTTCTTGTAATCTCAATATTATGATTAGCAGGTAATTCTTCTGCCAAAAATTTATCAGTTCGTGTTCCTTTGTTTTCGCCCGTTATTTTTATTTCAATCATATGTGTTTTTTGAATTCTTCTATTGTTTTAGTTATTTGAAAGCTTGTGTCTACAGTTTCTTTTGCGTTACGACCAAGGTCAATGCGTAATCGGTTATTTTTATATAATTTTATGATATTTTCACTCAAACTTAGAGTATTATTTATATTATAATAATAACCATTCTTACCGTTATTAATTAGGCCCTCATAGCCAATTTCTGCTGGAACCAAGGGAGATAGCTCAGACTCCATAGCGTATAAACAGGTCTTAAAATCATCTAAATTGAGTATCCTAGAGCTTAACACAAAGATGTCGAAACTGTCTAGCCATTTTTTGATACTACTAGTATCGGTTACAAACCAAACCATAGTATCAATCTCCATTTTTTTAGCCAGCCATTTAGCCCATGGGCTATTGTCAGGAGCAAATTCGCCGTTACCAACTAGTATTAACTGCATTCTTGGCACTATGTCCATGGAATTCTTGAAAGCTGAGAATAGAGTCTCAATCTTTGTTTTATCATTTAAATCAGTGATTGTTCCAATAGTGAAAAATTTCTTTCCTATTTGATTACTTTCAATTTTGGCCATTTTCGAAAAAATATTTTCTTGATATTTTTTGTGTCTATTTTTTATTCCAGGATTAATAACGTAAATATTGTCAGAAGAAACTCCAAGATTTTCTATCTTGTATTTGAACATCTCATTCAAACAAATTATTTTTGATATTCTAGCAAGTTTAATATATTTTTTTAAAATAGATTTTTTGAGTTTTATATATTCTACGTCTTCTGTTTCAAGCCAAATTACTTTAATTTTTAAAAATTGGGCTATTGGAGTGATTAATATTTTTTCGTTTATGTTAAGAAGAAAAATGTAGTCATACTTCTTTTTTTGTTTAGCAATGAGTAATTTAGGAAAAAAATAAACCTGAATTATTGGTTTGAGTAGAAAAAATATAAATGGATTAGATTCAAAGATATTTTTGTAAAGAAAAACTCTTTTTTTGTTCCATTGTTTTTCGCGAAAGTAATCAAAAAAAGAACCTTTGACTCCAAACAAAGCGAAAGCATAGTCAGCCGAAAGACTATTAAGGACAGAACAAAAGGTATTGCTGAGATTTTTCTTAGAAGAAAAAATTAGGATATTTTTTTTCATTTTTATTTTTTATTTAGTATATTTAAGATTTCTTTTTTAGTTATCCCTCCAAAAACATAGAGAGAAACAAAATATATAAAAACTGAAAAAGTGATAGAAAGATAAAGGTTTAAATTGTAAGCATTAAAATAATGCAGAGCTAGGGACATTAAGGTTGTCGCCATAATTACTTTAAAAAACACTTTTAGGCTAGGGATAAATTTTGTATATTTATAAACTAGAAAAAAGGTAGCAAAGCCAATGGCGAGCTCACTATAAACAGTAATCCAAGCAGCCCCAGTGTAGGAAAATTTAGGAATAATAATTATATAGGCGACAAGAGAAGTAACGGCAACGAAAATATAGGCTTTAATAATTTCTTTTTGTTTTTCAATCGCTATAATGGCATGAGAGAACATGGTCCCCATAAAAATAAATGTAGAAGCAAGCATAAGTATTTTTAAAACAAAAGCAGATTCATGGAATTCAGAACCAGCGATAATGTTTATTATCTCATCTGCTGTGAAATAGGTGCCTGCCAAGATTGGAATAGCCATTATAATCATTATATCAAACGATTTTTGAAGTACATTTTTAAAAAACTTATTATTTTTTTCAGCCCAGCTTCTAGTTAGGACGGGGAGAATAATACCAGCAAACATAAAGGGGACAGTTACTAAAACATCTACCACTCTATAGGCCGCCCCATAAATACCAACCTCTTCCGAGCTTTTTACTAGAGAGAGAATTATAGTATCTGTTCTTAGGTAGATTAGATTGAAAAAAATAGTTACGGCAATAGGCCATGATTGAACAATAATTTTTTTCCAGAGTCTTATGTCAAAATTAATTTTAGCCTTAACAAATTTTCTTGAAAAAATATAATGAAATAGGAAGGAAATAAAATTAGAAAGAACAGTCGCCACCAATATACCTGTCAGCCCAAGATCGAGAAAGTACACAAACAAAACAGCAAGGAATAAAAACAAGCGACTTACAGTTTCGGCTATAGCAACTTTTCCCATTTTGAGATTTTTTTGAAAAATACCAACCAAGATTTGATTAAAATTAACAAAAAGAAAAGAAAAAGCAGTGAGGGCAATGCCAGCTTTGATTATATTAGAATAAGGAAGAAAAAGTGACAACAGAATAGCACCTCCTAAAAAAAGAAAAGCAGTTACAAATCTAAAACCAAAAAGGCTTCCAATTATTCTCTCTTGGTCAGCACCTGGTTTGCTTATTAGCTGAACAGTCACCAGAGTGAGTCCAAGGTCAGCAACAGTAGCAAAAAAAGTGAGATATACCAATATTGTTGTATAGTCTCCAAAGCCAGACTTACCTAGGTATCTGGTCATAATAGCGATAGTGAAAAGACCTAGGATGGTTGCTATTATTTTGCTAGCTATTTGTATAATTGTATTGTGCGCTATTTTTGTTGATAGTGTCATAGGTTGAATTGCCGAATTTGCTAATTTTAGATATAATATTACAAATGAGTGAAAATCTTATTAACTTAATTATATCACAAATATATGACTCAAGCTAAACAAAAATTATTATCTTTTTTAGTTGTTTTTTCTTTTATTTTAAGCATTTTTGCAGTTAGCCCCGTTTTTGCAGTAGCCGATCTCAGCAGTCAAGAGGGTTTTGGTTCTGGTGGTTCTCAGTCTGTCTCCCAAGTTTTTGTTGGCGGTAGTTCGTCGCCAAAGGATGTCAGGGTTACTATCGCTAGAATAATTAGAAGTTTGCTCGGTTTTCTGGGCATAATATTTGTAATATTGTTTTTGTATGCTGGATTTCTTTGGATGACTGCTGGTGGGAATGAAGCAAAAGTAGAGGAATCAAAAAAATATATTTCAAGAAGTATAATTGGGTTAATAATTATATTAGCCTCCTATTCTATAACTGGACTTGCTCTTTGTAAAATAACTGACGCCGCAGGTGGTTCAGCATTCTCTTGTATGTTCTAAATTATGTTAAAAATATTTAAAAAATTATCTTGGTTTAAAAAAATATCTATTACTTTGATAATAATATTTTTTGTTTTCTTTTTATTGAGCCTTAGTCGTGTTTATGAAAAACATGAACTTAAATATGGTCTAACTTTTTCTCAGAAACAAGCAATCGATTTAGGGCTTGATTGGAAAGAGCTTTTTGTGGCAATGTTGGATGATTTGGGAGTAAAAAACTTGAGACTATCAGCTTATTGGAACGAAATAGAGTCAATTAACAATAATTTTTATTGGGATGATCTTGACTGGCAGATTGAGGAGGCTAGCAAAAGAGACGCTCAGATTATTTTAGCTGTTGGAGGGAGACTCCCAAGATGGCCCGAGTGTCATATCCCTTCCTGGGCAGAGAGTCTGAGTAAAGACAAAAGAGAAACAGAGACTTTAAGCTATATCGAATTAACTATAAAAAGATATAAGGACAATAAGAATATAGTAGCTTGGCAAATAGAAAATGAACCTTTTCTTTCAAATTTTGGTGAATGTCCAGATATTGACCCAGCTTTTCTAGACAGAGAAATAGAATTAGTTAGATCAATAGACTCAAGACAAATTGTTGTTACAGATTCTGGGGAACTTTCAGTTTGGGTTCCAGCAGCTAAGAGGGCTGATATATTTGGAACAACCATGTACAGGAAAACATATTCCAATTTATTGCAAGCTTATGTTTCCTATCCTATTGAACCATCATTTTTTCGAGTTAAAAGAAATCTAGCCAAAATATTCGCTAGGCCAGATAAATGGATAGTGATAGAGCTCCAAGCAGAACCTTGGGGGCCGCAACCGTTTCAATATTTAAGTCCGGAAGAGCGAGCTCGTACTATGGATTATGATAAGTTTGTTGAAATGATGGAGTTCTCGAGACAAACTGGTTTTGAAGAATTTTATCTCTGGGGAGTTGAATGGTGGTATTGGGAAAAAATAAATCAAAACAATCCACAAATTTGGAATGAAGCAAAGACCCTTTTTTGAAATTGTATTTAGAAATTTGAATTTGTTTAGGATTTAGAGTTTAGAATTTAGTATTTAAAAAACATATGTCAAAAAAAATAAAAGAGTATAAATTAGGAATTGATATTGGTGGGACTAAAATGCTTGCTGTTCTCTTTGACGGCGAGAGGGTTGTCGAGGATTATGTTCTAGCAACCCCCAAAGATAGTGTTGAACATTTTATCATCATGATAAATGCTCTAGTTGAACCTCTTTTTGAAAAAGCAAAAAAAGACAAGGCACAAGTTAATGGAATTGGTCTCGGGATAGCTGGTGTTGTTGATTTTAAATCAAGAAAAGTGTTAGTATCTCCGAATATAGAGATAATAGAAAATACGAATTTTGTTTATCAGCTAGAAAAAAAACTAGGTCAACCAATATTTATCGACAATGATGCAAATTGTTTTCTGCGAGCTGAAGTTAAAATAGGGGCAGCAAGAAAAAGTAGTAACGCTTATGGAGTGATAGTGGGGACTGGAATTGGAAGTGCTTGGTGGTATGAGGATAATATATATATGAGAGCTGGTGAGATTGGCAATAATATAGTAGATTTTGAAAGTAAAATTACTCTAGAGAAGGCCTATCAGAACTTAACTCAAAGAAACCCTCTAAACATGTCAACCGAAGCATACAAGGGAGACATTTTGGCTATAAAATCTTTTGAAGAATTTGGTACTATTTTTGGTCTAACTATGAGCAATCTAGTTAATACAATAGCCCCTGATATAATCGTAGTTGGTGGAGGAGGAGTTGGAGCATCTGACTTGTTTTTTCCTGAAGCCAAAAAAATAATGAAAGAATATATTCACATAGAAGAAAACAAAAAAACAAAACTAGTGGTCTCAAAACTAGGGAGTCATGCAGGAGCAATTGGAGCTGCGATGTTGGTAGAATAATTAATCTAATATTTAGGTGTCCGACACCCTTGTTTGTAAACAAAAAAGCCTTACATAATGTAAGATTTTTTTAATTTATTTAGATTGAATTTTTATTTTAAATAACTTGAGTAGCGTTAAGTACAGAATTTATTACAAAACTGGCTAGCGACATGGAGGCAAGGATTATTATGAGGCCCATAAGCCCATTAAACATCATGGATTTTGCGGTTGCAGTTGCATCTTCATTTCCTCCAGAAACCATCCATTTAAAACCAGCCAACATAATAATAGTAATAGCAAGTATCCCAAGAAACCCAAGCGCTATCCGAATAAACCCGACAATCATTTCTCTAGGATCTTTTTCTCCAAGCCCAGTTGTTGTTTGAAGTTCATCATGAAATCCACCCCAGACCATTTCATCAACATCACTAGCCAGAGTAGTTTTTGGTAGCAAAAAAATAAGGCAAAGAAATAAGCCAAAAATAAAAAAAGTAATTTTTTTATAATTATAATTCTTCATAAATATAAAATCCCCTCTTGTTTATCCCGAAGAAAGCGGGAAGAGGGGTGTCACGGCAGTGACGGGGTGTGTTAAAAGTTGTTTCATAGTATATTTCGAATGACATTACTTTGTCATTCTGGAAGGAGCTTAAGCGACTGATAGAATCTCAGTGACCAACTAGCCAGAATATACTATGTTAGAAAAGTACTTAGAGTATAAACCGAATTAGCTAATATTTCAAGAGTAAAAATACTTGCTAAAAGTATTTCGTTATGCTATACTGTACATATGAGTACAGTAAAAAACAACACATTTCAAAGCAGATTATCCGATTTGGCTAATTTTAAACAAAAAACTTTTCATATTGATGATTTTGCAAGAATTTGGGGTATAAAAAATAAAAATACTCTCCACACCACTTTAAAAAGATACACCCAAAAAGGTTTGATTCATAGGGTGTATAGAGGTTTCTATGTATTTGGAGATATAAAAAATTTAGACCCAATTCATCTTGGCATAAGTGCGATTCACGGATATGCATATTTGAGCACAGAGAGTGTTTTGGTACGAGTCGGAGTTGTCCTACAAAAAGTTAATTACATTACTCTTGTAAGCAATAAATCAATGAAGTTTCAAATTGGAGAAAATGATTATTATTGTAGGCAATTAAAAGATAGTTTTCTTTTTAATAAAATTGGTATAAATATTAAAGACAATATAAACATCGCAAGCCCCGAAAGAGCGGCAGCTGATTTATTGCATTTTAATAATAATTATTACTTTGATAATCCTGACGTGCTTGATTGGAAAGAAATAAATAATATACAAATTAATTTAAATTATAAACAAAATGATTTTATCAAATAAAAAAGATGCTATACACAGAGCGTGGTTATATAGAGTCCTTATAAGTATCGTAGACAATCCAAACTTCAACGACTTGTATTTCAAGGAAGGGACATGTGCTGCGATGCTTGGTTTTCTTGATAGATTTTCAGTAGATTTGGATTTTGATTTTGTTGGTAGAACGGAAGACATTTTAAAAATAAAAAATGAATTGAAAAGTGTATTTAAAGACCTTGGCTTAGAAATTAAAGATGAAAGTGAAATTGTACCCCAGTTTTTTTTGAGATATCCAACCAAAGACCCTGGGGAAAGGAACACCTTAAAAATAGATATAACTTTTCCAGCCCCAAAAAATAATATATATGAGATGCAAAAATTGATTGATGTGGACAGAATAGTCATGTGCCAAAATATTGAAACAATGTTTGCCAATAAACTGGTATCCCTCATGGATAGATATGAGAAAAATGGATCAATCGCAGGAAGAGATCTGTATGATATACACCATTTTTTCTTGAATGGTTTTAATCACAATGAGGAAGTAATAAAAGAAAGAACAGACCTTGAGCTAAAAGCTTTCTTTCTTAAGTTGGAAAAATTTATAAAAGAAAAAATAACAGATAAAATAATTTCTCAGGATTTGAATATGTTAGTTGATTATGAAAAGTTCAAAACAATAAGAAAGACTTTAAAAATAGAGACGCTAATGTTTATAAGAAATGAAATAGAAAAATACTAAATATCTTATTGTGAGATATTAAATTGATTCTATTAGACTTCGTCAATTTGGGTAACTTGAACATATCAAACCATTTCTTCACTTGTCAGATTTTAATTTAGCAACTATAATTTTAAATATTATTTTTTACAAAAATATGCAAGAAGGAACAATATCCAGGGTAATGCATTATTACCTTGAAAAAGAAGTATTTAATACAGAAATTGAACGAGCTAAAAAAGAATTTTTTAGTGTTTCTGAAAACGGTTCTATACTAACCATAAAAGAAGATTACGAGCCTTTCTTTTTGGAATGGCTAGTTTTTGATTTTAAATTAACCAATGGTGATGGCTTGTTTGAGGATTATTATTTGCGCAATCCCAAAAAACTACCACTATATGAAATGCAAATTTACAAAAATTTACAAAATAATATATATGGATTATTGGAGGTAAAATCAGTTGATATTGGCAAAGGTTTAGAAATATTAATCCTACATACAGGAAAAAAATATTATATAGAAGAACATAATGCCACTTTTCAACTAGTAAAAGGAAATATATTTTTTGGTCGCATTGCTGATGTTGGTGGTCATTGGGAGTTGGTTGGGTCAGATTCTTTTATGTTTGATATTCGGATCAATGATGGATACAGAAAAAGTTTTCTTAAAGGTAAAAAGAAAATTACCCCCAAAGATGCAATCCTTTTTTTGACTAAATCAAAAAATAGTGAAAAAAAAGAAGAAGGTGATATTGAAAAAATTAAAATTGAGTTTGATGATTTTTTAAGAGAAATAGGTCTTAATGATATGGTAAATTCTGATTTGATTCAAAAATGGCTGAAAGAAATAAATTTTAAAAATATTGCCGCTCCAATAGTTGACATAATATATAACTTAAGCGAAGATGAGTTATCGAAAAAAGATATTAATAGATTAATAGAATTATCTTCCAGCATAATGAATAGCTCTCCTCGCAAAGAGCTAAAAGGAGAGACTCCAGATGAGCTTAGCAAGACACATGAGTTTGGCTCAAAAGGGGTTGATATGTCACTTAATCGTATTGGTGGAAAGTGGTCAGATAATGCCAACAAGGCAATTGTCTATATGAAAAATAATGATATCCCAAAAGCATTGGATGAATTTGATAAGATGTTTAAGATTTTATTAAAGGAGAAAATGGTAAATAGATATATTTATAAATTGTTTGCAAATTTAGCAATGTGCAACCTAGCGATTGGAGAGGAATACATTGCACGTCAGCTTCTAGGTTTCGCGTTAGAGTTGAACAGGAAATACAAATTCGCAGCAAATACCTTAAAAAAACTTGACTCAGGTGAAAATATTGACCAATTAGCGCTTCCAATCCGTTTTACCCTTGAGCATGCTCGCACAAAAGAAATGAAAGATTTTTGGGAAAAAGTAAAAAATTTAAATGATAAAGATTTGTGCCAGGCCTACTACGACATTTCATTAAATAACTGTATATTTGTGTGGGAAAACAGTCCAGCTAAAAAGTATTACGAATTTCTCAAAAAATTTGAAATAAACTTTGAACTCACTAATTCGGATTAAAAAATTTTTAAAACAGTATATTTTATCAGTTGCAACGACAACCCCCTCACCGTCATTCCCAACTTGTCTGCCCGACTCTGGAGGGATTGGGCAGTGTGTCCCCCTGGGTATCCAAAAAACACCTCTGTCATTATAGGGAACGCTAGTGACAAAGCACCCCCCCCAAAAAAAAGAGCGAGATTGTCACTCCCAATCCCGATCTTTCAGAAATGACAACGAAAGAGACAAAGATAGACAGTATTATGAGTTTCCATAAATCGTATTAAAATGGAATTTCTAACTCCAAAATCAAAGTATCTGAACATTCGATGTCTCCCAAGGCATTGAATATTTTTGGAAATGACTCTTTCCTCCTCGTTATGATAGGTCATGAATACAGGGTTTTTCAATAACTGTTTGTGCTAACCACGGAAACTTAAATATATATTAAAGAGTCTAAAACAATTGTCATTCTGAGGAATCCGCCAGCTGGCGGAGATCGCGAGAATCTCGTGCTATAAACAAGAATGTTTCGTAAATACTCGCAACGAAAGGACAAGAAGAGAAGATCTGTCATTCTGAGGAAAGAGCGAATGCGAATGACGTGAGAATCTCGTGTCACACACAAGAACACTATATATATCTGAAATAAGAAGCAATAAAAAAATAAGCTTATTTTTAATATAATCATTATATTTTGTAAAAACCTAAACTTAAGATAGCTATTGACAGAATAATAGTTTTAGGTATAATTAAAACTATAATAAATATATAGAAAGTTTTTAGTATGATTAAAAGATATATAAAACGCGATTTGTACTTCAATCGTATTAAACCCTATATCAATAAAAATTTGATAAAAGTTATTGTTGGGCAAAGAAGGGTCGGGAAAAGCTATTTTCTCTATCAGCTTATGGATGAACTTATATCGCTAGGAATGAAAAAAAGCGAGATAGTTTATATTGACAAAGAATCACTTGATTTCGACAAGATAAGTAACTATAAAGATCTAGGCACATATATAAAAAATATTGAGAAAAAAAACAAAGTGAAAGCAATATTTATTGATGAAATTCAAGAAATCGAAAATTTTCAAAAGACTTTACGTCATTGGCAGTCAAAAAATAGTTATGATATATATTGTACTGGGTCTAATGCAAACATTCTTTCAGGTGAAATAGCGACTATCCTTTCGGGGAGATATGTGGAGATAGAGATTTTTAGTCTTTCATATAAAGAATTTTTGTTATTTCATAAACTTGAAGACATAGACGATACTTTGCTTTCCTACATAAAATACGGAGGCCTTCCTTATTTGACTAATTTGAAGCTAGAAGATGATATCGCTTATGATTATTTACGGAATATTTATAATACCATTATTTTAAAAGATGTCGTTTCCAGATTTAACATTCGCAATGTAATGTTTTTGGAAAAATTAATTCAATTCTTGGCTGACAATACTGGTAGCTTGGTATCAGCAAAAAAAATAAGTGATTATCTTTTATCACAAAATACCAAGATGTCTACAAACGTGGTATTAAATTATCTAAGCTATTTATCGTCTGCATTTTTAATTTTTAGGGTCCAGCGAATTGACATCAAAGGGAAGAAAATATTTGAAATAAACGATAAACATTATTTTGAAGATCTTGGTTTGAGACATTCAGTGATTCGCTATAGCCAAGTAGATATTTCAAAAGTTCTCGAGAATTTAGTATATATGCACCTACGGGTTTCTGGGTATAGGGTGTTCGTTGGTCAGTTGGGGAAGAAAGAAGTAGACTTTGTAGCTGAAAAAAATGGCAAGACAATTTATATTCAAGTTGCCTATTTAATTCTTGATGAGAAAACAAAAGAAAGAGAATTCGGCAATCTTCTTGCGATTAATGACAATCACAAAAAAATAGTTGTAACAATGGATAAAATGATCAAAGGTGGCTATAAAGGCATTGAGCATATTTCAATAAGAGAATTTTTATCGACTTACTTATAAATATACCTCCCTCAGAACAACAAAGAGATGCGGAAAATTTAAATGTTAAACTTCCCTATCATTCTAACCCGCCTGTAAGGTTTGAGCGTAGCGATTTCGGGCAGGGGGGGGGTTGAGCTTAGCCTGTCCGCCTCTGGAGGGCTTGGGGATGAGAATCCCGTGCTAAAACAAGCTAATCCTCTTTGTCATTCTCAGCCTGTTTACCCCGTAGCTTGACGTATGGGGACTGGGAATCCAGAAACAAAAAAACAAGCTCCCATCTGTCATTCTGAGGAAGGAGCGAATGCGATTGACGTGAGAATCCCGTGCCATGAATACAAACATGAATTGATACTCAAAATAAAAAAAAGCTTATATGTATAAGCTTTTTTTTATATAGAAAGTAGTATATTTAAACCCCAATCCTAAGTCAATCCCGTAAATATAGCATTAACCAAGGCATAGGATGAGAATATGACGACAAGCCCGATAGCAGCCCAAACAAGAGTATTCTTCCCCTTTGTAACCTTCTCAGAGTTCCCACCAGACAACATCCAAACAAATCCACCATAAACAAACATAAGAAGGGCCAAAGAGCCACTAATCCCAAGGACAGCAGCAATAACCTTTCCGATTAGTTGTTGAGGAGTGGCTGTTTGGATTGGGTTATCTATGCAGACTTCACTACTGCTTTCACCTCTTGATGATGGAGGACACTGAGCAAGAGCCGGTGAAATAATAAATAAAAAAACGAAAAATATTGCAAACAACCCCAACAAAATTTTAACATGTATTCTTTTTAAACTATTCATAATTATATTGTATCAAGAAATTGTAAATAAAAAAAGAGGCACCATTGTTCGGTGCCCCAGTAGTCTTATAAATTACATTTTTTTCTTTGCTCCAATTGAAAATTTTTCTTCTTTTGGAGCTCTAACTACTATGAATTG
>JAQIDC010000005.1 GCA_027858235.1 Patescibacteria group bacterium
TATTTTTTCAGCAAATATTTAATAAATAAAAATATAGGGTACCCCATAGAGTACTCTATAGGGTACTCTATTTATGAAATATAGCAATACATTAAATCTATGTATGCAGAGAACAAGACTTGACCCTAAGCTTTTATAAACAAACCACAAAATATACAAATATCTTTTTCTTCATACTTTAATCTAATTATTAAACTACTTTAATTATACCAAATTTCCTCAAAAGGTTCGAGCGTCCAATTCGGGGTATAAAAAAATAACACGAGTGTTAGCGTTATTTTAGTCAGCTCCGGGAGCTGGGCTATGTTAGAACCTATTTAATGTCATTCAAATAAAGAAGTATTGGCAAAAGAGAAATACCATCAGATATTTTTTTAGATTTTAATAATTTTTCAACGCTTTCTATGGACATCCATTCAACCTCACTAACCTCGTCTGTATCAAAAGATTTTTGGGCGCTCTCCTCTATTTCACCAAATACTATATGCACCATTTGGTTTGACATTCCGTTTGACGGGTAGAATGATTGTTTTACTTTCAAGTTCTTGGTTTTATATCCAGTTTCCTCCAACACCTCCCTGTCTGCAGCCTCCTCTGGTGACTCACCAACCTCAACTCTCCCGGCGGGTAATTCCCACTCTATTTTTTGAGTTGAGTATCTGAGCGCTTTTATAAAGCAAATATTATTTTTAGAATTTACCAAAAGAGCGACAACTGAGTCAGCAGGATAATCCAGTATATGATATTTTTCAATTACACTGCCTGAAGCCATCAAAACCTTATCACTATACAGGTTTATGTAGTTACTGCTATATATCACTGTTCTTTTTAACTTTTTTGGTAATTTATTTTTTCCCATATTTTTCAAATTACTTTTTATAATTATACCAAATTTCTCTAATCGGTTCGAGCATCCGATTTGGGGTATAAAAATATACCTAATATTAGGCGGGGCTAGAGGGGGCAGGTCTTGAATTAAGACTTTCTATTTCTTTTTCCAGTCTCATATTCCAAGGCTATCTCCCCCCCCCTTGTCTTCAACGGTTAATTTCCGCCTATCCGTATTTTTCAATAATTTCTTTTGGGTTGATAACAGAATAGCAATACACACTTTTTTCAACAAATATTAAATAAATAAAAATATAGGGTACCCCATAGAGTACCCTATAGGGTACTCTATTTATGAAATATAGCAATACATTAAATCTATGTATGCAGAGAACAAGACTTGACCCTAAGCTTTCTAAGCTTTTCTGAATGATATATATTTATCAAAAAAATATATATCAATTGTCCCCAATAATGTATTTGCAAAAACACAGTGTTTTCTATTTATATTCTAATATGCTATAATATTGTGAAGGTGTGGACAACTAGAAAATAAATAGAAATAATATTATGATTACTAAAAAACAAAATGAAGTATTATCATTTATAAAAGCCTATCAAAAGAAAAAGGGGTACTCTCCTGCCCTTGAAGAAATACGGAAAAATTTTAAACTATCTTCTGTCTCAACTGCTCATCACTATGTAAAAAAATTGGAAGAGTCTGGCCACCTAGAAAAAGAAGATAACCACCCCAGATCAATAAGTCTTTCTAATTCTGGTGTTATAAATATTGAAATAGTCGGAATGATCACTGCCGGCCACCCTATAGAAGCAGTAGAGAACAAAGAAGAAACCATATCAGTCTCAGCAAAAGATATTGATCTCAATGCAGAGTATTTTGCTCTAAAAGTAAAAGGAGAAAGTATGATAGATGAGGGAATATTTGATGGAGATACTGTAATTATAAAAAAACAGTCTGTAGCTGAAAACGGGCAAACTGTTGTTGCAATAATTGATGATAATGAGGCCACTCTAAAAAAACTATATAGAGAGGATGGCAAATTTAGATTACAACCAGCAAATCAAAGTATGCTTCCCTTTTATAGGAAAGAAGTAGAGGTTAGAGGAGTTGTAATAAACGTAATCAGAAGTCTTTCGGAAGATAAACCGGGGTTAAGGACTCTTGATCTTTTTGCTGGCATAGGAGGAATTCGTCTTGGTTTCGAAAAATCTGGTTTTAACACAGTCTTTGCAAATGATTTTGACAAAGCATGCAAAGTTACTTATGACCTTAATTTTAAAACAGCAAAACTTGTAGTTGAGGATATGAGAAAAATAGGGGTCAATGATTTGCCGGAATTTGATTTTCTACTTGGTGGCTTTCCTTGCCAGTCTTTTTCGATAGCTGGCTACAGAAAAGGCTTTAATGATCAAGATAGAGGTAACTTATTTTTTGATATAGCTAGAATAATAGAAAGCAGGAGGCCTGCTGGTTTCCTGCTTGAAAATGTAAAGAATCTTAAGGGTCATGACGGGGGAAAAACTTTCAAGATTATTGAAAAAACTTTAAAAGACCTAGGATACCATGTTAAATCAAAAATTTTAAACAGCATGGAATATGGGAATGTTCCTCAAAACCGAGAACGAATATATATTGTAGGTTTTAAAACTAAAAAATTTATTAACAATTTTGAATTTCCAAGTCAAGTAAAACTTAAAAACAAGATTACTGACATTCTTGAATCAAAAGTAGACAGTAAATACTATTATAATGGAAAACCATTATTTGAAAAAATAAAGAATGATGTGAAGGAAGTTGGTAAAGTTTATCAATGGCGAAGAAAATACGTGAGAGAGAATAAAAAAGGCGTATGCCCCACTCTTACTGCAAACATGGGAATGGGCGGACACAATGTTCCAATTATTAAAGATAAAAAAGGAATAAGAAAACTGACGCCAAGAGAATGTGCATCAATTCAAGGATTCCCCAAAAGCTATAAATTACCAAAACTAGCTGATTCTGCTCTCTATAAACAATTAGGTAACTCAGTTACCGTAACCACTATTGAAGCAATAGCAAAACAAATGAAAAATGCTATAAAAACTTAAACCCCAGCAAGTTGACTTAAAATAGCCCAGTTCTCTTTATATTTCTGAAGTCGGCTTAAGGCTTTTGAACTACCCATGGATTGTATGTCATCAATTGGGATAATGTAACATTCACCATTCCTGCCATCGACAACCAAAATTATATCACAATCATCAGAAGTATACTTATAAGTTCTCTGTTCAACATCACGACTTATCTGTTGTCCACTTCTACCCCCTCCCGTAAACCCAACACTTCCCCCTGAAGTACCCTTAATCTGAACACGCAACAATTTATTATTACCAACATCAATAATCGCATCATATCTTCCATTAGTTACATCTGCTCTCGAACAAGGAAATCCAGCCTTCATACATCTCCCGACTCCTATCATTTCATCGGCATTCCCATTAATTGATCTAAAAATACCTTCATTTATTTCTGTTAAATTTTTTGCCCATTCATTTCCATTGCTTACCATACTTTTTTATTATTTACTATATTAAGAAAATAACTAGCTTGATTATAAGTATAGTTCTATTTCCCCCTTGCGTCAAAAAAACACTAAATCTAATTTAGTGTTTTTTTACTTATCCTTGAGTTTTGTATGGGTCTCTCGAAAAACGCGCATGTCTATTCGAGAACAGGGATTCGAACTAACTTATTTATCGTTAAAATCTCCTAATAACCCCTTTCACAACTCCCTGTACTATCAAATCCTTCACAAATATAGGTTCCATGCTAGAATTGGCTGGTTGCAGTCTTATGAAATCTTTTTCTCGGTAAAACTTTTTTAGTGTAGCAAAAGCATTGTCGAGTAAGGCGACTATTATATCTCCATTTTTAGGGGATGGATTTCTCTCAACAATCACAAAATCTCCGCTCAATATCCCCTCGTCTTTCATTGATTCACCTTTTACTTCAAGTACATAAGAATTTATATTATCGGTCACAAAGTTGGCGGGAACTGCAATTGTTTCCTTTGTTTCAATGGCTTCAATTGGCTCCCCGGCAGTGATTAAACCAGCTAAGGGAAGTTCTATAGCTTGTGCCCATTCTATTTTGTTGTCGATCAATTCGATTGATCTGGCCTCGTTGTGAGACTTTTTAACTAAGCCTTTTTTTTGTAAGGCAGAAACATGAGCGTGAATTGTTGCTGTGCTTGAGAGTTCAAAATTATCCCCTATTTCCCTGTAGCTTGGAGAGTATGAATTTTTTTGCGAAAACTCATTGATAAAATCAAGAATTTGTCTTTGTCTCTTTGTTAAGTTATCTCCCATACTTTTTTAAATTCTAATATCTAAATTATAAATTCTAAATAGAAAATATAATCATAAAATACTTTTGAATTTATTATTTTTAACATTTGAATTTGTCTAGAATTTAGTGCCTAGCATTTAATTATATTATACACGAACAAAAGACGAAAGGCAAGAGTAAACAAAAAGGCCTATTAAAGGTCTTTTTGTTATATTTTAATATCTATTATATGCGTAATATACAGAAGGGTTAGTGGTGACTGATACCTGCTCTCCTGTTTGAGTCCAGTCGTAATTGTAATTAGTGTTGTTATTGTTGTAGTAAGTATTTGATGTACTGCCATATCGTTTTACCGTTATTGAAACTGTGTCAATCTGTTTCCAAGAGCCACCATTGATTTTTATAAATACTTTTATTTTATGATTCCCTTCTGGCATTGTGCCAAAGTTGTTATCGTTATAATTATATTCCCAATTTACTCTACCAGGTCTTCTTTCAGGGCTTTCAAGTGTCTTGTAACGAGTTCTTCCGTCTTTGAAGAATTCGTGTTTGATTTGCAAAGTATCAACATTCCTAATATTAGAAAGTTTAGTTAAAACCACTACATTTTCATTGGTGATAAAAGTTGTTTTTGGATTATCAAGAGAATAGATATATCCGCTATTATGGCGAATATTATTGTCTGATTGAGTCCAAGTATAATCATAGCTTGGATTATAATTGTGGTTATTGTTGTAATCATAGTTATAATTGTTCACCTCAATTTTCTTCTCTCCAAGATATTTATACGAATCATTGTTTACCTTTATATAAGTTTTTATTCTGTAATCACCTTCTGACAATCTTCCAATATTATTTTCTATATAACTTTGTGCCCAGTATGCATTATTGGGTCTGTAAATACCGGATTCGCTATTTTTAACAAGTCTATTGCTAGAATTATAAACATCTTGTTTTATTCGGAAAGTATTTATGTCACGTATGGTGTTTAATTTCACTAATGTATAAATATTTTCACTGGTTCTAAATTCTGATCTTTCATTTCGGATTGTTTTAGTGTTATTGCCAGTTCCACTAACTCCAAAACCAGTTTTTATATACTCATAACGGTAGCCTGGCGATGATCTATGGTTATAATTGTAATTATTGTAGTTATGGTTATTGCTATAATTGTTATTAAAATTATTGTTGTTGTAGTTATTGTTACAATTATAGTCATTATAGGCACATCGATCATTATAATTAGTATACGAACTACCTACAGTAAAATTCTTTTGAGATAATTCACGATAATATCCTCCATCAACACTGATGTAGGTTTTTAGGTTATAATTCCCGCTGGCAAGTTTTCCAAAGTTTACCCAAGAATAAGTCTCTGACCACCATTGCCCATATGGTCTATAGACTGGTGAATAAAGAGTTTCATATATATTGTTATTTGAAGAATAAGCAACTTGCTTAAATTGAAAAGAGTCAACATTTCGAATATTGAAAATTCTTGTCAAAGCATAGACATTTTGACTAGAAGAAAAATTTGATTTTTGATTTACAATCTCATAAACAAATCCATTTGTATTTCTAACATTGTCACCAAGAACGGTTGAGCGAAAACTAAAATCACCACCACTCGCTTTCAGTGGAGAAAATGGAAGTAGAAAAAAGATAGATAAGAATGAAATAATGAGGATTTTTTTCATATAATTTGAATTAATTTAAAATTATGTTATCCCCTCCTTATGATTACATGATAGCATGAATTAAATTAAAAATATATTAAATAAAAAAAGTCACTAATATAATAATTGGTGACTTTTTTATATCTATAGTCTTGTAAGTTTGACTGTGCATTATTCCTTTTAATTTTTTTAGTGAAAAGTAAAAAAAAAGGGGGGGGTAAGCTAACTTATTATTGACAATTATCAATAAATTTGTTATGTTATTTAGCAAACAAATGTAACCTTAATTAAAGGAGGAAGTACAATGAAATTTAAAAAATTTAATTGGGATACGAATGAAGTGTGGGGCCAAGTCAATTCTCTTAATGACTGGAAACGAATCGTTGACGCTCAACATGCCTGCGATTGTGAGATGAACAGTACTGAATTAATGAAAATGGCAAAGTCTACAGTTGAAACATCCGCCATCTTTCTTGGAGGCGAAAATCCGCCAGAAGATCATCTGCCAAACTTTGGCCTCCGTCGTGAGCACATAGCGTTAACGACCCTGGAAGAATGGGCAAGAAAAAATGACATGTATGAACTTCTAATCAGTGTCTAACACGTACCTTTATTAGATACAAAAGCCACATGGTTCGACCAGTGGCTTTTTTCTTATTCTGATAAATTTTTTTGTGCGCCGTACAGGATTTGAAGGGATAAATCCCAACAACTCAATCGTAAGCGTGTATATTGTTTCCATTTATTTTTGCCTAGAAGCAACATCTCAATATTTCCTTACACTTATCTCAAATACAGGTTCTGCATCTGCACGGTCACACAATATAAAAACCCGCAAAAGGCGGGTTTATAGATTGTGCGCCGTACAGGATTTGAACCTGTGACCGTCTGCTTAAAAGGCAGCTGCTCTACCAACTGAGCTAACAGCGCTCTACTATGCCAAGGCTTCGTAGAGCAGGCTCTAAAAGACAGGGCTTTGTACTGTTTTTACATACCAAAACCAAACTGGTTTTGGTATGCTTGGGAAAATAAGTTCCTCAAGCAAAAAAAAGAAAACTGCAGACGCAGATTATCTTAATTTAGTTAAATAATAGCAAAAAATATATTATTTGGCAAGACCTATTATAAATAATTAGTCAAGTCTATAATTTATTTATTATTAGCAGTTTTTCCACACATTATAAAGACAAAACCCACTTGTAAATATTATTATATTAGTATAATATTAGATAGTAATATGAGTGATAAAATAGTAGACAAAATACCACCTCAAAACATAGAAGCTGAAGAATCCGTTCTTGGCTCTCTTTTGATTGATAAAGATGCGATGATTAAAATCGCTGATTTCTTGTCTGAAAATGATTTCTACATGAACGCTAACAAGCTTATCTTTCGGACAATGTTGGAGCATTTTTCAAAGCAAGATCCAATTGATATTATTAGTGTAGCCAGCAGAATGGAAGATAAAGGTGAGATTGAGAAGATTGGTGGTAAATCATATTTAACGAAACTATCAAATTCTGTCCCGACAGCTTCCAATGTTGTTCACTACGCACAAATCATTCAAAAAAAAGCTACCTTAAGAAGGCTATTAAATATCGCTAGTGAAATTGGTGAACTAGGGTTTAAAGAAGATGAGAACATTGATGACCTTCTTGATATGGCTGAGAGTAAAGTATTTAGTGTTTCTCAAAAATTTCTGAAGAACACTTTCGAACCAATTACAAACATGCTTAATTCTGCTTTTGATAGAATCGATGACCTTCACAAGCAAAGTGGTAAGTTAAAAGGCATCCCAACTGGCTATGATAACTTGGATAAACTTACATCTGGTATGCAAAAATCTGATTTAGTTATTCTTGCTGCCAGACCCAGTGTCGGTAAAACATCTTTTGCTCTTGATATTGCAAGGAACGCTGCCGTCAAAGGGAAAGCTTCGGTTGGCCTCTTTTCCCTTGAAATGAGTAAAGAACAGTTAGTAGACAGAATGTTGTGCGCTCAATCAAGTGTAAATCTTTGGAAAATGAGGACTGGAAATCTTTCTGACAAAGAAGAAGACAATGATTTTGCAAAAATTGCAGAGGGAATGGGTGTTTTGTCTGATGCTAAAATATTTATTGATGATTCTGCTGAATGTTCAATTACTGAAATCCGAACAAAATCGAGAAGATTACAAACTGAGCATGGTCTAGACTTGGTTATAGTTGATTATTTGCAACTTATGCAAGGTAAAGGTGGCTACAAAGACAATCGTGTTCAAGAGGTTTCGGAAATTTCACGTGGACTAAAGAGTCTTGCCAAAGAGTTAAATATTCCAGTACTCGCGCTCTCTCAGCTTTCTCGTATGGTTGAACAATCAAAACCAGCTCTACCTAAATTGTCTCATTTAAGAGAATCTGGCTCAATTGAGCAAGATGCAGATATTGTTATGTTTCTTTATAGAAAATCAGCTGATAGAAATTATATTAAGGAAGATCTACCTCAAGATGAAAAATTTTCTGCCCAACTTCTTGTTTCAAAGCATAGAAATGGACCAACTGGAAACGTTCATTTGTTCTTCGATGAAGATACAGCAAGTTTCAAAAATTTAGATAAATCGGGTTATGAAGAAGTTCCAGAGTTTTAAACTCTAAAACCTAAATACTAAATCCTAAACAAATTAAAATTTTTTAAATTAAAAATACAAAATATTTAAATTTAGAATTTTTATCATTTGGGCTTGTAGTTTGTTTAGAATTTGATGCTAGAATTTAGAGCTTAAGTAAGCAGCTCTAACAAATAAAATAAAATAATAATAAAACCTATGTTCAACAAATTAAAACAATTTAAAGATTTAAGAAGTCAGGCTAAAACTATGCAAGATGCACTTGCTGGAGAGTCTGTAAGTATAGAAAAAAAAGGGATTAAGATGACTATGAATGGAAATATGGAAATTACTGAATTAACAATTCCTGAAGAGCTAAATAAACAAGATATTTCAAAATACATGAAAGAGACTGTTAATGAAGGGATCAAAAAGGTTCAAAAGTTAATGTCAACAAAGATGCAAGAAATGGGAGGTCTTTCTGGTCTTGGAATGTAGCAAAAATGCACTACCCTAACTCGATAAAAAAACTAGTTGAGCAGTTTGCAAAACTACCCACCGTTGGCCCAAGAACGGCCGAACGTTATGTTTTTTATTTACTCAAACAGAATACTGCCTATCTAACCGAATTTGGTGAGGCACTTATTGACCTTAAAAAAGGGATTAAGATATGCAAAAGCTGTGGTGCTGTTGCGGACAAAGAAGATTGTGATATTTGTTCTTCCAAAAATAGAGATCATTCTTTGGTTTGTGTTGTTTCAAATACTAGAGATATGATATCAATTGAAGATACGAGAGAATTTAATGGTGTCTATCATATTTTGGGCGGGCTCATTGATCAGATTAATGACTTTGGACCAGATAAACTAAATATAAAAAAACTTGTGGAAAAAGTTAAGACGGGGTCCGTAAAAGAAATAATTCTTGCCCTAAATCCAAACATTGAAGGCGAAACTACATCAATGTATGTTCAAAAATTATTTACCAATGACAAAATTTCTATCACAAGAATAGCCAGAGGTTTACCCGTTGGAGCCGATATTGAATATGCTGATAATATGACAATCACGAACGCACTCAAGTATAGGAATAAATTAAAATAAGGTCCTGTCATTCTGAAGGAGTGTAAGCGACTGCGAGAATCTCAAGCCACGAATGAGATTGCCACTCTCACTTCATTCGCTCCCCGCATACTGACGAGGCAAGCGAAACGACAAAGTGGGGAGATTATTGAATAGTAAAAAAGGCTCCCGGGTGGGTGCCTTTTTGTTGTTCAATCAAATTTGCAAATTTCTGAAGTTGTAGACTTAGAAGAAGATTTTCTATGAATAAAAAACTTTAGAAACAGCGAGACTTCAAGAAAAAAATTATTGACTCTTTCTTGAACTGTCATTTTTTCAAGATTTTGCCTATAAACCTCTTTCATTTTTATCTCCTCAATTGAATGTTATATTTGAAAAAAGCTATTGAATTTTGGAAATCTCAATTTCAGTAAACATTTGTCTGTGACCGATGTTTCTTTTATATCTGGTTTTATTCTTATATTTAAACACATGTATTTTTTCACCCTTTGCTGTTTCTAAAACTTTTCCTTCAACTACTTCACCAAGACTTGGTTTTCCTACAGTAAAATCTTTTGCATCCTCAGTAGAAATTAAAAGAGTCTCGAACTTAACTGTATCTCCTACTTTAGCTTCAAGTTTTTCTATTTTAAGAGTATCACCCTTTTTAACTTTGTATTGTTTTCCGCCTGTTTTGATTACGGCAATTTTTTCGGCCATATGAGTATTATTATTGATATTAAATTATGAAATAAAAGACGCTTGATTTCTCAAGCTATGTATATTATAGCTAAAAATAGATAAATGTCAACTACTTTTTCTTTGAAATAGCTTTAGCAATTGAAATAACTGCTTTTTTATCAGTAACATTAGGTAAAATATTATTTTTGCTAGGAGTCTTTACGGTATACGCTAATGCAATAGCCGCTGATATTTTCATTTTTTGAGTGACTTTTTTGACTCCAGAGTCAAGTAAACCTCGGAATAAGCCAGGGAAAACGAGAGCATTGTTGATTTGATTTGGAAAATCAGAACGACCTGTGCCAACAATATATGCTCCACCCTCTTTTGCTAAATCTGGAAGTATTTCAGGATTTGGGTTAGCCATCGCAAAGATGAATGGATTTTCTGCCATACTCTCGACCATTTTTTTGCTAACTAAATTAGGTTGAGATACACCGATGAATACATTAGCGCCCATTAGAGCTCCTTCAAGATTACCCTTGTATTTCATCTTATTTGTTTTTTCTGCAATGTCTTTTTTGTATTTATTCAATCCTTTTCTACCTTTGTAAATCGCACCTTTGCTATCGAGAAGAATTATATCTTTAATTCCTTGTGATATTAGTAAACGAGTGATAGCAATCCCGGCTGCACCCGCTCCACTTACAACTACGCTTTGCTCTTTCAGAACACTCCCTGCAATTCGACATGAATTGATTAAGGCTGCCAAAACAACAATTGCAGTTCCATCTTGATCATCATGAAAAACAGGAATATCTAATTCTTTTTCAAGTCTTTCAAGAATTTCAAAACACCTTGGAGATGAAATGTCTTCAAGATTTATTCCTCCAAAACTTGGTTGAATTTGTTTACAAAATTTTATAATTTCTTCAGTATCTGTTGTGTCTATACAAAGTGGCATAGCATCAACATTAGCAAATTCTTTCAAGATAATAGACTTCCCTTCCATGACTGGCATAGCACCTTCAGGTCCAATATCTCCAAGACCCAAAACAGCGGTTCCGTCAGAAACTATAGCAATTTGATTTGCCCTATTTGTCATTTCAAAACTTTTTTTCTTGTCCTTTCTAATAGCCGATGAGACAGCCGCCACTCCAGGAGTATAGGCAATTGATAAATCATCTTTTGTTTTTAACTTCATTTTTGAAGTAATCTCAATTTTTCCTCTTTTTAGTTTATGCTCACTTAGAGCTTTTTTATTGTAATCCATGTTTTAAATTTATAATTGTGAATTTATAATTTAGAATGAGTTATATGTAGGTTTTTCCTTTTAATTCTTTTGGTAGGTAACTTTGTTTTTCATTATAATTATGATCTGGTGAATATTTGTAATCCTTGCCATAATCCAATTCTTCCATCAGTTTTGTCGAAGCATTTCGCAAATGCATCGGAACTTCTAGGTTTGAGTAGTTTTTAATATCTTGTCTGACTTTATTGTATGCCGTATATAGCGCATTTGATTTTTCACATTTTGCCATATAAACCACTGCTTGAGATAATATCACATTACACTCTGGCATACCAATGAAATGACAAGCCTGATAAGCGGCTACAGCTTGCTCTAGAGCGCGAGAATTCGCAAGCCCAATATCCTCAGAGGCAAAACGCACTATCCTTCTTGCAACATATAGAGGGTCCTCCCCTGCTTCTAGCATTCTTCCCATCCAGTATATAGAAGCGTTGGCGTCTGACCCACGCATTGATTTAATTAAGGCAGAAATTATGTTGTAATGTTCTTCACCATTTTTATCATACTGCAATTGAACTTGTTGAAACGCTTCTTTTAATATTTCCTTGGTCACTTTTGTATTTAGGGAAGAAGCATATTCTAAAATATTTAAGGCCGTTCTAGCATCCCCGTTACTCATTTTGGCTAAAAGTTTTATTTCGTCATTTTTTATTTCAATATTTTCTTTTAAACCAATCTCTTTATTGTCAATTGCATTTGTAATTATTTTGATTAGACTTTCTTCATCCAATCTTTTTAAAACAAAAACTCGACATCTAGACAAAAGAGCATTCCTTATTTCAAAACTGGGATTCTCTGTTGTCGCTCCAATCAATGTTATCGTTCCATCTTCGATATGAGGCAACAATGCATCTTGTTGTGATTTATTCCAACGATGAATCTCGTCAACAAAAAGAATGGTTTTCTTATCATAAATTTCATTCTCCTTTGCAAATTTAATAACCTCACGAAGATCTTTCACCCCAGAAGTTACTGCGCTAAGCTGAGAAAATTCGGCGTTTGTTTTTTTGGTAATAATTTTTGCTAAAGTAGTTTTTCCACTCCCCGGAGGTCCCCAAAGTATTATTGAAGGAATTTGGTCAGCCTCAATAGCCTGTTTAAGCATTTTCCCTTCGCCAACAATATCATCCTGACCAAAAAATCCAGACAATACATCTGGTCTAATTCTGTCCGCTAATGGAGATTTATTCTTTGAGTTTTTTTCCATAAAAGAATATTAACATAAAAAATAAATAAATCAATAAAAAAGCCTTCAGGTTCGAAGGCTTTATATGGTTGGTATTTAAAAAATTCAATACTCCATTCCTGGAATAAGAGCTCGATTGCTTGTTTTGAAGGAGTTATTCAATTGATTGTCGGCCTCAGTGGAAACCTTTTCTTCTTTTGTGTTGTGTTTTGGGCAGAAATAGCTTGGCGTCCAGTCATTACTTTCCGTTTCCGGTCCTTGCGTCCAATCATCTGGTGTTTTAGTCTCCTCTAAGTGGGGGTATTTTGAAACATCAAGCGTGGAAGTTTCTTTGCACCCTGGGTAGTCACAAGAGTGAACGATTAGTTTTGGCATAATAAACTCTCCCTAAAATAAGTGTGAATTTAAAATGAACTGCTATTCTCCAAATCTCCTTTGTCTATTATTATACTCTTTTATGATATTGTCAACATCACCCTCTTCAAAATCAGGCCAGTATTTTTCCATGAACATAAGTTCGGAATAAGCTCCAGCCCAAAGAAGGAAACCTGATAATCTATTTTCACCAGAGGTTCTAACTATTATATCAGGGTCAGGAAGACTAGAATTATACAAATATTTTTTAATCATTCCTTCATGGACTTGATCTAACTCAATATTATTCTTTACCATTTTTTTAACAGCATCCACTATCTCCGCTCTTCCTCCATAGTTAAGACAGATATTTAGCGTCCCTCTTGTCCCTGCCTTTGTTTCATCCATTGCTTTTTGACATGCATCTGGCAAATCACCTGGAAGCTCTGAAATACGACCAGAAATAAGGAGTTTAAAGTTTTTTTCTTTAGCCACTTCAAGTTCTTCTTCAACGGCCCTGCCCAAAAGTTTCATTAAATAATTTACTTCATCCTGACTTCTGTTCCAGTTTTCTGTTGAAAAAGCGTATATTGAAATAACTTCAATTCCTCTATCAAAAAACCAGTCAGTTAATTTTTTAACTTTCTCATAACCCATAAGATGGCCTTCAAAAGTTGGCAAATTCCTTTCCTTGGCCCAACGTCTATTTCCATCCATAATAATACCTACATGTTTTGGTATAATAAGTTCTTGTCCCGGGCTACCCTCCCTGACATGGCCATTCACATTGTCTTTTTTATTTTTCATATTATTTTTTTATTTTAATCAATAATCACTTTCACTAATTTTAATCTATCCGTAAGACCACTCAATATCTTAACATTATTTTTATTAACTTCAAAAACTTTACTTAGATATTTTATCAATTCTTTATTGGCTTTTCCTTTTTCTGCTTGGGCTTTTATATCAATCTTAATTGTATCATCTTCTAACCTATCTCGATAAATAGTTTCACTCGAATTTGGACTTACTTTTATTCTTAAATATACCTCCCCTTCGTTTTTAAATTTACCAATTTCCTTCTCAAACATTATAATATTTTGCTTCAGTATACTAGTATACTGAAGCATTATTTTTCTCTTATTAATAAAGCATTTGGAATGTCTCTTCCTGGGCCGACCATATATTCATCGTTGTAAAAAAGAGCTGCCGAATAACCACCATCTAAATTTAGAGCATACTCCATTTCCATTGATTTTAAAACGTTAGCAAGATTAACTAAAGTAGAATTGTAAGTAACAATCAAATACATTTTATCTTCTTTAAAGGATAGAGCATTTCTCGTCGCTTTTACATTCCTTTGTTTTTCGTCAATATCCCATTCAATTAAAATATTTTTACCGTCCTCTATCAATCTTGGTTTATTACTAATTGCTGCTTGGAGTTTTACGTTATTTGTAGCTTCAAAATCTTCTACACTTTTAAACTCCCTAGAATCTTTGAAATAATAGTATTTGTTGTTAGTATCAAAAGCAACAACTGGCCCAGTGGTCCAGTATTTTAATTGGTCATCATTGATAAGTTTTTTTTCTATCGAATTATAAATAGGGGCAAAATAATAATTTGTAGAGCATCCGCTTGAAGAACAAAAGTAAGAACCGTTAATAGCTGCGAAGGCATCGTTCTCTATCGCAAAACTAGCGAGAGTCTTTGCCGCACATCCAGATTTGCAATTGTAGTCCTCGGCAGTATCGGTAATTATTTCTATATTGTCTGAACTTAAATCAATCTCAATATAGTCAACAGAAAATACGCCATCCACTGTATCAACTTTGGTGTGCTCATATTTACTATATGAATTAATGGATTCATTAAAACCTGGCTTATGAATAAGGGCTAGATTTTCTCTTGAGATACCCAGGGACAGCCTACGCATGATTTGAAAAGCATCATCCGGTCTTCCTAGGTAATATATTTTAAGGTCATCAGGGTTTACATACCAAGCCTCTCCGTTTTCCTCGACTTGCAATATAATCAATCCTGAAAGACTGCGAGCTAAGTCAATATCACCATCGACAGGATTCCCCTCTTTGGCTAATTTTTGAAAATTAAATTCGGTTATTCCAAGACCGAGTTCACGCATTAAGGAGAATGCATCAGCTGGACGACCAAGGAAATATCTTTTATTATCTTTTGGGTAGATATACCAAGCTTCACCGTTTTGCTTCACATTAAGAAGAATCTTTCCAGAAAGTTTCTGAGATAAACTTTCTGCCGAAACAAAAGATGGCAAGACTATAAAAATAATTATACTAAATAATATTTTTTTCATTTACTTCAATAAGCTCTTATAAACTCTATATGGCTTTGGTCCAACCAAGGGTTCACCATTTATAAAGACCAAGGGTGTTCCATAAATATTAGTGGTGCCAACATTATAAATATTATTATCTATGGCGGTTGTTGTTTCAGGGGAATTAATACATTTGTTAATTTCTTCAATATTGTACCCACTCTTTTCAAGCGACATCAATAAATATTCAGGATTATTCACATCTTCTATTTTTGAATCAAACATTAAGTTCATAAAGTCCCAGTAATTTCTAGACTTATCGACTTGAGCACAATAGTCATATTTTGAAATATAGTTAGATTCATGATTGACTGGTAAATGTCCAAAATAAAAATTTGGTTTTTCTTTTTTTAATAATTTCATAATATCCGGATAGACTTTTCTGGTATATTCACAAGTATAACAACCAATAAAAACTACAGTGTTTTCTGAGTTATTATCAATAAATAACAATTTATTTAAGTCAATAAAATCAAGAGTCAAGTCATCTACTCCTAATTCTTCAGGTGAACAAATTGATTCCACTGGAGAGACTTTATTGTTTTCTCCAGTTGGGTCAAAAAGACAAAAGCCATCTTCATTTATTCCGTTGCAATTTCCGTAAAGGTAAAAGTTGTATCCACCACGAGCAACATATGCAGTACTTGCAATCATCAAAATAAAAAATATCCAAGCAATTAACTCAAAATACTTATTAAATATTTTAGCAAAAAAAGATGAACGTCGCATTAGAGCTACTAAAATAATTCCTCTTACTTTTTCCCTAAACCCAGTGTTGCATGGCCTAAAAGTAACTCGACGAAAAACGCAATCAAAAGCTTCCTTGGCAAACTTTCTGTGAGTTGCTGAAAATATTCCAAGTATGGAGAAAACAAGTAGAGCTATAAAACAGAACATATTATTTTAGTATTTTTAGTATTTTATTAAATTCTAGTATAAATTTTTGAGCTTCTTCTATCGTGTTATAAAAAGAAAGAGAAATTCTGAGTGAGTTTTCAATACCACGAGAATTAAACCAAGAATGAACACAGTGCTGTCCGGAACGAAGCATGATACCTGCGCTTCTATCGAGCATAATTGAAAGTTGATGAACATCTAGTCCGTCAGAATAAAAAGAAATAATTCCCGATCTTTTTGATGGATCTATTGGGCCAATTATTTTAAGTCCGTCTATTTTTGACAATTCAGTAGTTAGGTAGGTATTCAAAAGTAGCTCTTGTTTAGCTATATTTTTAAAACCAACTTGCCTTATATATTTGATTGCCTCACCTAAACCAAGAATACCTGGAAAGTTTTGTAAACCAGCTTCGAAGCGTTTAGGGATTGGCATCAATTCAAAATCATCGTAAGTTGAATTAGAAACCGTTGACCCTCCTAGAAGAAATGGATTTAAAGATTCAAGTAAATCCATCTTTCCATAAAGAACTCCAATACCGCTTGGTCCGAATATTTTATGTCCTGAAAATGCAAGAAAATCTGCATCCAAGTCAGAAACATTAATTTGTTCGTGAGCAACGGTCTGTGCTCCGTCCAAAAGAACTAAGGATCCATTCTTATGAGCAATATTAATAATATCTTTAGCGGGGACTGAGACACCGTCAAGATTTGAAGTCATTCCAATAGCAACTAGCTTTACTTCGGGAGTCAACATTTCCTTAAACCTATCTAAATTAAATGTATTGTCTTGGTTTGATGGAATCACTTTGTGAATTAATCCTTTTTCTTTAGCTAAATATTGCCAAGGTATTAAATTTGAGTTGTGCTCTTTATCACTTGTGAGAATAACATCACCTTTCCTAAATTTAAAACTTTTTGCAAGGAGATTGATGCTTTCAGTAGTATTTCTTGTAAATATAATCTCACTAGACTTCTTTGCCCTAATAAATTTAGCAACCTCTTTGCGAACATCTGAAATATCATTTGTTAGTTTTTCTGCTAAAGAAAAATTACTTCGACCAGCACAAACAGGATAGTCTGTATAATATTCATTCATTTTTTCAATAACAGAAACTGGCCTCAGGGTATTGCAGGCATTGTCGAAATAAATATTCTTATTTGATTTTAGAAAAGGAAAATCCTTTCTTGTTTTTTCTATATTCATATTTTTGACGTACGTACGCACGTAAGTACGCTCGTACGTACGTTAAATCCCTTTGTCAGAAATAAATTTGTTTAAAGCTGAAGTTAATAGCGACAATAATATACTGAAAATTAAAGCGGCCACAAAACCATCAACTGAAAATCCTTCCACGATTGAGGCTACCAACATTATCATTAAGGCGTTTATAACGAAACTAAATAACCCAAGCGTTAAAAAATTTATAGGCAAAGTGAGTAAAACCAAGAATGGTTTAATAAAAATATTTACTAAACCCAAAATTAAGGCTGTCCATAGTGCTGCCCAAGGGCTAGCTATTAAGACACCTGGAATAAAATAAGCAACAATTATTACTGAAAATATTGTAATAATAGATTTCATCAACATATATTTATTTTAAATTAATTAGCTCCATAGAATTTATTGTCACATCCTTCAATGGATGATTTCTATCATTCTTCTCTACCCCCTCTATGGCCATAACAACATCAAGCCCACTAAAGACTTCACCAAAATTGGTGTGTTTTCTATCGAGCCAGGGTGTGGATTCGGCTGTTACGATAAAAAATTGAGAACCATTGGTGTTTGGTCCAGAATTAGCCATGGCTAAACTTCCTTTTACAAGTTTATATGAATTAAATTCATCAGGGAATTTATATCCAGGTCCGCCAGTTCCATCATCTGCCCAGTTGTCATCTTTTGAATTTGGATCTCCTCCCTGAATCATAAAATTAGAAATAATTCTATGAAACTTTGTTCCATCATAAAACCCTTTTTGAGCTAGATTAAGAAAATTGTTAACAGTCAAAGGTGAATCTTCTGTATAGAGTTTAATTTCAATATCGCCCAAATTTGTTTTCATTTTAACCCCATTGTATTTTTTGGCTAAATCAACTAATTCAACTTTCGGAACCTCTGGTTGTTTTTGGATTTGAGTCTGAGTTTCGGTTGGAGCTTTCACTGCCTCTTGACTCCTTAGCTCATTTAACTTATCAACAACTTCCCTATCATTGTAATTATTCAATTCTTTTGGAGCATTGTTTTCATCTAATACTCCGGTAGTTTTTGAGCAAGCGCTAAGTGCAAATACCAATAAAAATAGTAATAGATATTTTTTTGACTCGATGAAATTTATTGTATGGCGCATAGTTTTATGATTAATTCTTATGAATAAATAATACTACAAAATTCAATATCAAACAATAACTTTTTTTAATAATTTTACGGCAATTTTGTAATCTTCGATAACGATTTTTTGTCCTTCTGGCATAATCTTATTCCAGCTTCTTTCTAGTTTGGCTAACAACCATTTAGCTCCTTCTTCTGTTTTGTATGCATGAACACCGTAAGCCAAATAAAACATGTCAGCTAGCTCGGTAATGTGTGACATAGCGTCAGCAGAAGCTAATATTTGAGCTTCTAGGCTGTTTTTGCTCATTACAATACTACCACGATGTGAGATAATAGAAACTTCAATCATTTTAATCTTTTTTTGATCAAAATGTTCATTTTCAAGTATTTCCCTGGCCATTTTTGCACTGTGAATATGGTGTTCTTTTTCAAGTTTTATATTAACAATTGCTGAATAATCATGCAATAAAGCTGCTAATTCAATCACTTCTAGGTCAGCGCCCATTTTTCTTCCTAAAAAAAGACTGTGAGAAACGACTGGCTGAATATGATGCGCCCAAACAGTGTTGGTGTAGACATTATTTGGTGAGAAACAAGCGTCTTTTACGAGCTTCTCTATTTTGTTCTTTATATGTTTATACTTTTTATCCATAATATTGACAAATTAATATAATTGTGTTAAAAAAGTGAAGAATGTTCATTTCAAAATTTATAATAAGGAGAATATATGCAAAACTCAAGTTTTACTATACTTCCTTTAGCAGTTCTAAATATAATTTTGGAAACAGCTAAATCAATGCATAAAAACGATTTAATTTTTTCTGATCAATTATTCACATTCCCAATAACTAATTTTAAACAATTAGTTATTGAAGCGAAAATTAGAAGACTTGGAATTTTTGATTTAGAAAACTTGGAAAATGTAGGAGTACTATCTTTTGAAAACAATAATTGTTTTACAATAAATGGACCAATAAAAATAATCTGGAAGATCAAATTAGAAAAATACAATCAAGAACAACGAGCAATTACTGTTGTAGAAATAATTAAATCTATCAACCCAAAAATAAGAACTCAAGTGATAGTCGAAGGAAACAAATAAACTGGAAAAGGAGAAACAAATGTCAGAAAAAAAGATAATTGAAATCTCAAATGAAGAAAAAGTGAATTTACTTCAGGTTATTCGAGAAAAAATTTTAGAAGATGGCTTATCTTTCTTTTGCCCCATAACCTCTGTCGAGATTCAGAATATCGAAGAAGATCTAAGTAACTCGGAGAGGACCGTATATGAAATAAGAGGATCTCAAAATAGCGTGTTTTATTTACTTGACTTTACAAATTCAGATTTTGACGAACGATTTGAAACAATTAAGTTAGTTTGGGTTTTAAGGTTCGAAGATCAACGTAAGTTAGATGAAAAAACAAAAGCACTAATGAAAACCCAGGAAAATTTTATGGGGCCCGAAGGTGATGCGATGAGAAGTGAAATAAAAAAATATACAGATGACAAAAAAGCAGCAAAAAGCGAAACAAAAAAGCTTGTCGCTTGTCTAAATAGGGATCATACGCAAAACTATCAAATTGCTATCCATAAATTTTAAAAATTCTGAACAGAAAAAACTTCTTGTCACGAACACCTCTAACGATAGAACGAAATCCTTTAATCTTTGCATTGA
>JAQIDC010000006.1 GCA_027858235.1 Patescibacteria group bacterium
TCTCAACAGATGGTTAAAGAAAATAGTGGCTGGTAATTGACTTGGCAGTCATTGAAAAAGGAAGCTGATTCCACTTAAAAATCGTCAACCCGTGGTTTAAGAATGGGGGTAGGCGCACAATGGGGTATCATGCGCTACATCTATGTCATATATTATATTATTTATATTAAGTGAAATCATTGGTATGAAATTTAGTTTAGTTTTAATTACATCTAATTAATCTTTACCTAGTATCATATCTATCATGGTTTTATTCTCTTGAGAGAATAGTCCTTTTACTCTTGTTTTAAATTCATGATCAGATATATGCTCTGTGTGAGTTCCAATTACTATCGAAATATTTGGGAATTCTTTCTGGATATCCAGAAAGTATTTTTTCCTAAACGGACAAAGATTTTTAATACAATTAGAAAAATGGATAGCATCTATACGAAATTCCGTAAGTCCTCTAATTCTTTTCAACAACTTATCTGAACCTGTTAAGGTTGGGCATCCTGCGCAACTTATTATCCCTACTAATTGAATATCATCTTCATATTCTTTAAAATAGCCTCTTTTTTTTCTAAAATCAGCTAAGCAACTTGCAGATGAACAGCCAAGATCTTGTGTCGCATTTGAACAGGTAAGAATACCAATTCTTGTCATATTTCCACCTAAAGAAAGTTATTATTGTGTGCGATGATTAGAGCATGATTTGTTAACGCAAATATGGTGTGGGGAGCCTCTTCGAAACTCCCCACAACCGCCTTAGTAGCCTACGCCTACAGGTAGGGCATTTTCGTTCATTATCTCTTCCATAGTTATCACCTCCTTTTATAATAAATAAGATTTCATATATGCCGGAAATCGAAATAATATCCAGCAACTTATAAAGATTCTATTTCATTGCAGGTGGTTGTTTCTTTTTATTCTGGAGAAACACACGAGCTAAGGCTATAATCTAAAATTTCAATAGCATTATTAATATGTTCTTCATTGATTATGATAGGAGGAACTATTCTGAATATATTGTGTGGTATGACAATATTCATTATTAATCCATTATCTTGTGCAATTTGATTTATTTTATTTCCTTCAGATATCCCTGGAGTTTTTGTATTCCTATTTTTAACAATCTCAATACCAATCATTAAACCCAAGCCTCGAATATCACCAATTACTCTATGCTTATTTTTTAATTTATTTAACTCAACAGAAAATAAATTTCCCATCTCCAGTGAGTTATTCACTAAATTGTCTCTTTGAATTATATTAATTGTCTCCAAAGCTAATGCGCATACAAATGGGTCACACATGTGTGACGTGATATACTTAAAGCCATTATTAAAAGCTTTGTTTGATATATCTTCTGTTGTTACTACGGCAGATATGGGATAGCCACCACCAAGCCCTTTACCCAAAATTAAAATATCTGGTTCAATCCCATAATGCTGATAACAAAACATTTTACCTGTTCGACCTAGACCTGTTTGACATTCATCAAATATAAGCAAAGAATTACTTGATTCGACTAAGGTCTTGAGTCTAGTGAAAAAAGATTTTGGTGGTACAATAATACCTCCAGCCGCAAGTACTGGTTCGATTACAAATGCAGCTATTTGATCAGAACTGGATGATAATATTATTTTTTCCGCGATATCAAGACACTCTGAACTACATTCTTTTTTATCAAGATTATAAGGGCATCTATAACAATCAGGTGCGGGGATATGGATAAATCCTGGAGGAAAAGGACCTGTCCCTTTTTTGTACTCTTGAATTCCTGTCAGAGCAGAACACCCACTAGATAATCCGTGCCAACTACGCTCTAGTGATACAAATTCATATTTTCCTGTAACTAGTTTTGCCAGTCGCATTGCTAGCTCAACAGCTTCGCCTCCAGTAGTAAGAAAAAAGGATTTGTTTAATTTATTTGCATTTATTTCGGCGATTTTCTCTGCTAATTGCAATTCTTCTTCGCTATAAAATCCAGAGTGGATATGTATAATTTTTTGAGATTGAACATGTGCTGATTTAACCAAGTCATCGTTGCAATGACCAACAATTGAACAGACTTGACCAGCCGTTAAATCGAGATATTTCTTTCCTGAAGTATCCCAAACATAGACTCCTTTTGCTTTACTAAAAACTAGAGGAGTTCGTGCATTTGTATTTAATAAAAACTTCGATCTACTATTCATAATTTCCCTTGAAATTAGCGTTAAAAAAAAGACCACTACTGGTTATACCAGCCCCCCTCCAAACGTAACTAACCGATCTTCTTTTTCGATATGTTCCATAACATCAGGAATAACTTCAATCATTTGCATGTCTTCAGCGATATTTAGCGTCTCATCAACAATGGATCTAGCTTCATCTTCTGAGTAAGAAAATAGGAGTTTTATGGTATTGCAGATATCTGTATGATTATGATAACCATCACAACGATACAAAACTTCAAAATACTCTTTCGTTAACTTTTTACAGCTTAGATACATATCTGTTTTTCGTTTATTCTCAGGAAGATATGGGTTATAAATAACGCCTCCCTTCTTCGTTTTAATTATGCACACGTTCTTTCTCCGACGATATTTTTTCCCTGGAGAAATTGAGTCACCTGACCGAAAAAGGGTGTTGCACAAAACCATAGACTCTATAATTTCACTTTTTGTTAATAATTTTGTTTCATGAGTTGCTTCATCTAACTGGGACCACTTTGAAAAATTATAGTCGACAATATTTAGGCCATGTTCATGAGGCTTTGAGAAGTATATTGTGCCAGGATATGGTTTAAATGTGAATGCTCCCACGGCATCTGCCTTTACTTTTCCTAAAAATTTAATTGTTTCCATTTCTTGATTAAATGTTGTTTCCGGCAGACCAAATATTACAAATGCTAATGGTCGTATACCATGACTTCTTGTTAAGGAAAAAACATCTTCTGTAAGAGTTAGCTGGTCAAACTTTCCGATTTCTTTTAAGTATTTTTCTGAAGTACTTTCTACTCCATAGGCAATAAGATCACATCCAGCTTTTCTCATCCATGATAGAACTTCATCATCAACAAATTTCAGCCTTGTCATACATGGCCACTTGATGAATAAATCATTTTTTATAATTTCTTTACAAATCTCTATTACAAATTTTTTGTTTGCCGTAAATAAATCATCAAAGAAATAGAAATTTCTAAATCCGAGATCATAAGCTACTTTTATTTCAGATATTATATTTTCAACTGGTCGGTATCTAATATTTTTTTTAACATAGGAAGATGTGCAATAATCACACGCAAACAAGCATCCTCTTGAAATATCTAAAATATATCTCTCATTTCTTTTTACATAAATTTCCATTGGAAGTAAATTTACTTCAGGCAAGGGGATTTCTGCAAGATCCCTTATTAATTCCGCATCTTTGTTTCGTTTAATTTCCCCATTTTTATCTCGAAAAGCAATTCCGGACAAATTAGAACAATCTGATCCTGCTAGAATACATTGGCTTAATTCACTAAGGGTATGCTCACCTTCGCCTATTACAATATAATCAATGCTACCTGTCGTCTTTAATGCTTCTTCTGGCTGAAAAGAAACATATGTTCCTCCAACAATTATTGGGATATCAGGGAAATTTTTCTTGAGAAGATTTGCAATTTTTTGAACTATTGGAAAACTGTATGTTGATCTATTTGAGATAGCAAACATTTTAGGTATATTATTTTTTGCTTCTTCAATCAATTCTTCATAAGAAATACCAGAAATTGGCATATCTATTATCAATGATGTTGTATCATTTTTACGAACATACGCTGCTAATAGTGCAAGATTTCTTGGTGGATCAATTAATTTATAGTCAAATGGTGGATTAAGACGAAATTGCGGATTTATAAAGAGGATATCTAGAGATTTAGTCAATTTTTCACCAATAATTCTTAATTGTTATCTGCATTACATACTATTTTGGTAAAAAGATTAGCCTATTGTAGAAAGCATGTAACCTATCAGAATTGATAGGTTTTCTTATCACTGTTTTATGGTCATTTTTTCTTGAAAAAGGAGGTGGCCATGAAAGAAATAAATGAATATTTAATCGTCAATTTTTGTGAACAGAATTTAATCGTTAAAACACTAGTAAGTGTCACTGAAAAACAACAAGCTTATAAATTTAGAAAAACTATATTTATTGATGAACTTAACTGGGTTAAAGATGGCGGGGATGAATTTGAAATTGACGAATACGATAACACGGGAACAATTCCACTGGGTGTATTTGAACAGACAGGTAGAATGATTGCACATTTACGTATAACACTACCTCAGCATGATTTTATGATGGAAAAAGAATTTAGCGTACTGATTGATACCCCTATTCACAAAACAGATTACGCTATCGAAATTAGTCGAGTATGCACCTGTTCAGACACCAGGAATATAATGATTACAACTTCTCTTGGAAGTTACCATATTTCCATGCTGTTATATAAAGGGTTATATGAGTGGTGTTGCAAAAATCATATACATACCATGTATATGGTAATAGAATATAAGCTTTTCAGATTGTTGAAACTTTCGGGTTTTCCTTGTAAGAAAATAGGGAAAATAGTCCTAATGCCTGATGGAGTCTCTGCTATTTCTGTAAAAATAAATTGGCGAGAGTTTGAAAAAATCAACAGTGAAGCTAAACCACAGTTACTATCTTGGTTTAGCAATGTAGAGTCAATAAATTGTGCAGCTTAAGTTAGAGCGATTAATTTGTAGTATACGGCAATTGCAACTGCGTGACTTCTAGTATTAACATTTAATTTTTTAAAAATATTTTTGACATGAAAATTAATAGTCGCTTCAGTTACCTTTAAAATGACCGATATCTCCCACGATGTTTTTCCATTGGATAACCACTTGAGCACTTCGAGTTCTCTATTGGTGATATTTTGAAATTTTCTATCACTAACCTTTAGTGACAACAATGCGAGATGAAAGTGAGGTGTAAGCCTTTCAAGTATATATTCCGCTTTATTTTTATAATTTCTGAACCCACCAGCAGTTGAAACCATTGTCCATTGTGGGCCAATGTTGTCTCGAGTAAGACAAGAACAACCATCCTGTAATCCAAAATCGTGCGCCAAAGTTATAAAATTTTTATCAGGTGGAAGTTTACGATAAGTCTCTGACCAATGTTGTGGATTAGTACTTGCCATAGTAGTTAATACAATTGGGTCAATTCTCCAAAATTCCTGAGTCTGATATAATTCAACCCACTCCTGTGGATAATTTATATTCAAATCTTTAACAGCTGCCACCTCGCCCGTTGCTAATTCAGGAAACCCAAAAATAAGGTGCTCACATCCTATAAGCTCAATAAAAGAATAGGCTATTTTTTTAAATTGCTCCATATTTACAACATGTGTCAAGGAATGCATCAAATCTAACAGATTGTTTGCCTCTAATAACGTCAATGGGCTAATATTCATACAGATAACTCCTTAAACTTTACAAAAAAGTTGCACTCATAAAGTAAGTGCGACACATTTTGCTAAAAAAAGGTGCTCAGGACTAGTTGTTATTTTCTAAACAACCAAGTGGAGGGAGGTAACAATGAGATATTCTCAAATCACCTCAGGTGGAAGGGCACCCCACTTAATGGTCTGACAATGATGTGCGCCTACCCCCATTCTTAAACCACGGGTTGACGATTTTTAAGTGGAATCAGCTTCCTTTTTCAATGACTGCCAAGTCAATTACCAGCCACTATTTTCTTTAACCATCTGTTGAGA
>JAQIDC010000007.1 GCA_027858235.1 Patescibacteria group bacterium
TATAAACCGCCAATAGATCATCCATGGCGAAGACAATATCTTTATGGAAAATCATATAAACAACAAAGAATATCGATACAAAATAATTAATTCAGCCAGGTAGGACATTTCTATTTGGCTCAAAGTAGGACATTTCTACTTGGCCTTGACAGGGGTCTCTATATATTTAAAATAATTAATTTATATTAAGTAATATCGTTTATAGAAGCGAGGCTTAGATGGACAGCGAATAGAGAATGAAAAATCTCTCTATTGACAAAAGTAATAATATGTGCTAGTATAAATAGTTGTAATAAAAATATAATTTTGAAAAATTAAATGCAAACACCAGGAGAAAAATATTTGATAAAATATTTGATAAAATCAATTAAAAGATTAGGAACAAAAGCCTATATTATCAATATTGGTGCAAACACAAGCCTGGTTATCGAAAAGGAATTAGACGGAGCTGATTGTGACTTCATTGAAGATAGAACAGATGTTATAGATTCGAGAGTGGAATATTTAAAACTAAATAAGACCTACATTTGTTCAGTGGAAGAAATGAGAGAAGTTTCAAATGATAGTTACGATATTGTTTTTGCAAATTTTGTGTTAGAGCATGTTGATGACTTAAATAATTCTGCTAAAGAGATAAATAGGATTTTGAAAAATGAAGGAAGTTTTGTTACTTCAATTCCAAATCCACAAGCGCCAGAGTTCTTAATATCAAAATTTACTCCACTTTGGTTCCATCAATATATTCGCGGAGAAGGCGAAGGTGAAGGTCATGAAGCTCATGAAACTAAATATTCGTATAAGAGTATTAAAGAGTTTGTAGAGATATTTGAAAGCAAGGGTTTAAAGTTAGTTGAGAAAAATTTTACACCGTTTACTTTTGGTTATTTATACAGATTCCCAATAATAGGGTTTATTAGTAAGATTTATGATAAAATAATACATAGATTGGGATATGAAAGATTAATGGGAAATGTTTGTTTAGCATTTGAAAAAAAATAATATGGAATTATACGATTTTGTAAAACTTATTAGAAATAAAAAGAAGACAATTTTTTCTATTGTTTTCACGGTGCTTGTACTAGTTCTGCTAGTAAATTTTGTTTTACCAAAAAAATACGGTTCAGAAATGCAAGTATTAATTATTCAAAAAAATCTAAACAATACAGATCCTTATCTAGTTTCTAAATCTTCAGAACATTTAGGTAATGTTTTGGGTCAAGTCATCTATTCAGGATCTTTCTACAAAAAAGTTATTAATTCAGGGTTTGGAGTAAGTGAGACATATTTTGGCAAAACCTCAAAAGATCAGTTAAAAAAATGGTCAAGCACTATTAATGTTAGAAATGTTGAAGATACGGGGATTCTATATATATCCGCTACTCATTCAGATAGAGAACAGGCAGAATTAATTGTAGAATCAATTGGCTATAATTTGAAAACATTTCATATGGAATATCATGGAAGTGGTGAGAATGTTGAAGTAAAAGTAATTAATGAGCCTGTAACATCAAATTTTCCTGTTAAACCCAATATGATTATAAATGTTATTGCTGGGCTTGTTTTTAGTTTACTGTTCTCATTTATTTATATATATCTTTTTCCTGATAGAAAATATGATCTAAGATTATTGCCCGAGAGAGGAAAAAAGAAAACAAAACAACTCAAAACTTACTTGGTAGAAGAAAATAATAATGTAGAAAAAAATACCAACAAAGAAACAAAGGAAAAAAGCTCAGAAAAAAATTATCACAATGAAAATGAAATATATCAGGGAGAGTCTTCAGGGAATGACGACGATCAGCTTGGGGGATATGAACACGAAGAAAACGATGAAGAGGGAGATGACTTAGAAATTGATTATGATGATATAAGAAAAAAGGGGAATATTAATAATATCCTATAGAATTTTAACAAAAATACACCTCTAAAAAAGAGGTGTATTTTTGTTTTAATGACATTCATGCTATCTCAAAAATAATTCAAACATCCATCGTTCGGATTGGGGCTTTTTTAATGTCGTACATATGTACGACATTAAAATAACCATAGAATACTAAATAAATAATTTTTCTTCAAATATTGACATAATCTATCTTTTATGTTAAAGTTAGCGGTTATATTTATAAATAGGATATGGTAAATAATAGGGAAAATTTATTTAAAATTACTGCAATTATATCGCTAGTGAGCTTAGCGCTTGTTTTGTTGTCTAGTTTTCTGTCTTTGCCTTTTTATTATTTAGTTTTTGCTATAGTATTTTTTTCAATTATTTTAATTAAAATGGAGTATGGAATATATTTAATAGCTTTATTCCTGCCCGTTGTTAATTGGAATTTTGAATACTCTGGGCTGAGAATTCCGTTAATAGATTTATTGGCTGTTTCTGTATTTTTTGGGTATTTCTTTCAAAATTTTTTAGCTCGTGATTTCAGTCACATAAAATTTCCTCACTTATTTTCATTTTCTTTATTTTTTATAGTAACAATATTATCAAGCATATTTTCGGATAATATATTTTCTAGCATTTGGTACTCGCTTAGGTGGATTCTATTCTTCTACTTAGTATTTATTGCCCTTCCTTATAACGTGATAAAGAATGAAAAGATATTAAAAAATACTTTTATATTTTTTAGTTTTTCAGTTTTGGCCGTGTCGTTGATGGGTTTATTGTCAATTTTCTCTCAAGATTGGGTGAATACCCTGGCACGCGTAAAACCCTTGAGTATATTCGGTATATTTTTAATCGGGGAAAATCAAAATTTAATGGTAGAAACGTTATTACCAGGAATTTTTATTTTAATTGCTCTTAAATATTGGACCAAGAATAAGTTCCAAAAAAGGTTTATTAATGTTTTGATATTGTTTGTCGGATTTATTTTGCTTCTTACTTTTTCAAGAGGTGCTTGGCTTTCTTTGTTCATCGTAAGCATAGTATCTTCATTCATCTACTTCAGGGAAAGTGTAGTGAAATTTTTGATTCCATTGTTTTTAGTCTTAATCCTTTTATTCCCACTTGGTCTATACATGATAAATTTGCAAACAACCTATAGTGTGGGAACAAGCTCTAATAACAGTAGAATCTTATTGAGCGAAATTGCCTGGGATGGCTTTAGAGAAAACCCGATTCTCGGAAAAGGAACAGGGGAGTTTTTCAATGTTGTCGCTCAAAATATCCGTTTTAGGACAAACTATGGAGAACCAGTTGATTCCCACGGTGTTTTACAAAAAATATTACTTGAAAATGGTAGTCTAGGAATCATAACTTTTTTTATTTTTGTGTTTGCAATATATAGAAAGTTTTTTGGAACATTGAAAGATAGAAAATTTATTAGCCTATATCTACCTTTGATAGGGGCGGTTACTAGCGTTTTCATATTTGAGTTGTTCAATACTTCGTATTATAAAGGGAAGTTATGGTTTGTCGTTGCCTTAGCCCTTGTCACAATAAAGTTAATAGAAGAAAAAAAAATATATGCAAAATAAAATAAAAATTACATATATTATTCCTTCTCTGGATTTAGGTGGGGCAGAGAGGCTTGTCACGGAAATGATAAAAAATATCAATAGAGATATTTTTGATGTTAGCGTGATATGTTTAAGGCGAACTGGGCAATGGGCAGCTGAGATTGAAAAACTTGGTATAAAGATTGAGTTAGTAGGCTCTCTTCCGAAGTTAGAGTTCTTGAGCATACTTAAAATTAGAAAAATTCTAAGAAAAGAAAAACCAGACATAATTCACACTCATCTCTTCGGAGCAGATGTTTATGGAGGACTTGCTGCTCTGTCTTTGGGGATAAAGAATATTATATCGACAGAACATAATTTAAATTACAACGAAGGATTTATCAAAAAAAATCTGAAGAGCTTTGTTGTAAATAAGTTTTCAAAAATAGTTGCGGTATCAGAGGCTGTAAAAGATTATTCTGCTGAAACATATAAAATAGAAAAAGATAAAATTTCCGTATTTCATAATGGTATTCATTTCGAAAATTATTATAAAGAAATTAAAATAAAAGATCAGAAGGAAATTATTCTTGGATCTGCTGGAAGATTGACGACTCAAAAAGGTTTTGAAAAACTAATTCTTGCCATGAGATATGTTGAGAATGAGAATATTAAATTGAAGATAGCTGGTGATGGTAAATTAAAGTATGATCTACGTCATCTAATTAAAAAATACAAATTAGAAGATAGGGCTGTCTTAGTCGGCCCTCAAAAAAATATCCAAAAATTTTATTCAGAAATTGATATATATATTCAATCTTCAAAATGGGAAGGTCTAGGGATAAGCATCCTTGAGGCTGGAGCTGTGGGGCTTCCCGTAATAGCGAGTAGAGTCGATGGTATAAAGGAGATAATAAACGATGGAGAAACTGGGTTTCTCTATGAGTACGACGATGAGAGGGCTTTAGCTGAAAAGATTGTGGTATTGTCAAAGAATATAAATGAGAGAAAAAGATTGGCCGAGAATCTTCAAAAAAAGGTAGCTGAAGAGTTTTCTATTTTTAGAATGATTGAAAAATATGAAAAAATATACGAGCAACAATTAATGAAAAAAAAGAAGGTTTTATTTGTAAATAAATTTCACTATCTCAAGGGAGGGGCCGAAAGATCCTATTTTGATACCGCAAATATTTTAATAGAGAGTGGTCATGATGTTGCATATTTTTCAATGAAGCATCCAGAAAATATTGCATCTAGATGGTCGAAATATTTTATTGAAAATATTGAATATAATGACGATAAAATAAGTTTTTCAAAAAAACTTAGGGCTATTTTTAATATTTGGTATAATTTTTCAGCCAACAGAAGGCTCAAAAAGTTAATTAAGGAATTTAGGCCTGATGTGGCACATCTTCATAATATTTATCATCAAATATCACCATCTATCATAAATGTTTTGAAAAAGAAAAAAATACCAATAGTCTATACTCTTCACGACTATAAATTAATTTCTCCAAATTACAGTTTAATGTTAAATGGAAATATTTGGGAGAAAACAAAAAAGAAGAAATACTATAAATGTTTTTTTGATAAGTGTGTAAAAGATTCTTACTTGAAAAGTCTTGTTAGTATAATTGAGGCATATCTTCACGATTTTCTTGGGCTTTACAGAAAAGTTGATGAATATATTTCTCCAAGTAATTTTTTGATTGAAAAATTTGAAGATTTTGGTTTTGAAAATGAAATAAATTACCTTCCGAATCCTCTCTCCTTTGAGTCCAAAAATATAGAATCAGAAAAAGATTATTTTCTTTATTACGGTCGTCTTAGTAAAGAGAAAGGCATTTTTGATTTACTCTCAGCTTTTAGTAAGTCAAAATTAGTTAATAAGTTGTATATAGTCGGTGATGGTCCGGAAAGAGAAAAAATTGAAGATATTATAAAAGAAAAGAATCTAGGCCAAAGAGTATTCTTATTAGGCTATAAAAAAGGAAATGAATTAGAAAAAATAATAAATGAATCTCTTGCTGTTATTGTTCCATCGAGGTGGTACGAAAATGCTCCCTACACTATAATCGAGGCTATGAATGTAGCAAAAATAGTTGTTGCATCACGTGTTGGTGGTCTTTCTGAGATGATTCAAGAAGGGGAGACTGGTTTTCTTTATAATTTTGCTGATACTGATGATTTATCTTCCAAGCTCTTGTTAGTTTCTAATTTGGATATTGAAACAAAAAAAAGCATTGGAGTCGCAGCTCGGAGGCACGTATCTAGAGTAAATAGTAGAGAAAATTATTATAAAAAACTTATTGCAATATATAGTAGGGCGGAACACAAGGTAAAACTTAGACAAAAAAGAAAAGGTTTGTCATCTGTTTTTACACTTATTGTTTTAGCGTTTTTAATTCCAATAAATACAATTGCAATATTTGGTTTTGTAAAAAATAATAATTATCCAAAACTTGCAAATTATTTTCTAAACTGGGAGATAAGTAATCAGGAAGCAGTAGAACTCGCTAAGTGGGATTTGTTGGTGCTTGATATGGAAGTCCAAACTAATAGTCGGGAGCAAGTCAAAAAAATAAGACAGTATAATCCAGATATTATTATTTTAGCTTACGTGACTGCTGGAGAAATAAGACAGGACGCTTGTTCATATAATATGAGTATGCTTCGTTGTGAGCTTTTTAACAAAATTGATGACGAGTGGTATTTGTTAGATGCTCAAGGTGACCGGACAGTAGCTTGGCCTGGAACCAATATGATGAACTTGGGAAGTGACGACTATAATACTAATAATTCTTGGAATGATACTCTCCCTAAATTTGTTTACTATAAATTAATGACAACTGGTCTTTGGGACGGTGTATTTTATGACACAGTTTGGCATGATTTATATTGGGTGAATAATGGAGAATTGGATATCAATAGTGACGGCCAAAATGATAACATTGCCTATGTTAATGAACGATATAAAAATGGAGTTGCTAGAATGTTTAGCACAACCAGAAATTTGTTTGGAGAGTCATATATAATACTTGAAAATGGTTCATCACACGTGGCCTATCAGTCTTATATAAACGGGATGATGTATGAGAGTTTTCCGACTCCTTGGGAGGGTGCCGGGTATTGGCCGAATATAATGAAATCGTATCTTGAAAAAGAAAGCTTAAATGTTGAACCGAAAATTCAAATAATTAATGCAAACTCAAAAAATCAAAATGATTTAAGAAAAATGCGTGAGGGGCTTGGGAGCGCTTTACTTGGTAATGCTTATTATAGTTTTGATTTTGGGGAAACTCACCATGGACAAACATGGTGGTATGACGAATATAATCTAGATTTGGGGGCACCAATATCAAGTGCTTTTAGAGTCGATGGCCCCGATAGTAATTATGAACAAGGTATATGGAGAAGAAACTTTGAAAAGGGTGTAGTTTTTGTAAATTCTTATGATCGAAAGATAAACTATAATTTAGAAGAGAGTTTTTTATTAAAAATAAATTCAAATAAAGAAGAAATACTAATAGATAAAATTGAGCTTGAAGCAAGAGATAGTATTATTCTTTTTTATAGAGAAAAAGAAAAAGTAATTTCTGTTAGTAAAACATCTTCAGAATCAAAAGAGAGTACCGGTCCTGTTAATATGATAAAAACAAAAATTAAAGAGGAAGTCAAAAATATTATAAATGAGACAAAAGCGAAAATAGTTTTTACAGAAAAACCCATGAATATTATTTATAGCAATGTGTCTTTAGGAAAATTTAATTCTATTCTGGGTGGATCCAATATTGTCGATTCGAATAAAGATGCTCTTTTTGAAAAGGTTATCGGGACAAACAGAGGCGATGAATCCAGGGTCAATATTATAGATAATAACTCAAATCGTTTATTGGGAGTATTCCCAGTGTATCCAGGGGAATTTCGATGCGGTGCAGAAACTGCAGTAGGTGATTTTGATGGAGACGGAACATTGGAGATTGCCACTGTTCCAGATTGGGGAGGACCACATTTAAAGATATTTGATTTTAGTGGCAAGCTTAAGAATGAATTATTTTTTAACGATAGGGGACTTAGGGCATACTACGGTATTAAATCTGTTTATGATAATAGTATTGGGAGAGATATATTATTTTTAACAAGTTATTAAATATTAGCTATTTTTTAAGAGATTAATTTTTTGCTAAGTCTATTGATTTTTTTGAGAATTGTGCTAATATAATACAATTATTTTAGTGCCATAAAAATTGGCTAGTAATCAATTAATATATCTATATGTTTATGAACGTAATTCAATTGTTTACAAGGAGGAAATTAGTGATGTTTTTTGCAATCTTTGCTGTTGCAATGCTTTTTATACCAATGGCAAAAAGTAGAGTGAAGCCATACTACAAGGGTGGGGCCGTAAATTATAATAATCATATTTACATTGGCACCACCAATACTGGGAAATTTGAGATTTTTGGTCTCGATGACGGAAAACTTTATAGGAAATCTAGTATTATGGCCCAGGATGACACAAATTTCACAGACTCATTTTTCAGAGAAGAAGGTTCAAGGCTTTACGTTTATCTTGTAAATGGTGAATTATCAAAATATGATATAACTGATCCATATTTTCCAATTCAGGTTGCTAGAATAAGGGACAATTCTCGAGATAAGTTCTTTGGAGTCGTAAAAGCAGGGGACAATATTGCGACCATGGGCACAAAGGGGCTTAAAATTTGGAATGATAATTTGCAAGTAATAAATGCCTATGACATCAAAGTTAATAATAGTGAAAATTTAATATTTAGTAATAACGGCGGATTCATTTATAATTTTAGTGGAAGCGACCTCGAAATAATTAATGCAAACACTAGGGAAGTTTTATTGAATTCTCAAATGAATATTGCCGATGAAAATCATAATCAAAAACCATACAATGATAATATTGATGGTTCTGTATATGTGGTAGATGATAGTAGTTTAAGAAAAGTAGGCTTTAACGGTTTTCAAGATGATTTTAAACATATTTCTCACGTTGGTTACGATGTAGCAACTCTTTCCAATAAGGATTATGTATATTTCTCTGATGGTCACGGAGTAGTAAAAATGAATAAAAGTGATTTGGAGCCTATTTCATGGACATACACAACAGATATGGGACCAAGAGGTGCATGGGCCATGGGACTTGATATAGTGGATAGTAGCAATGGTGACATAGTTATAGTTTTTAACGGAAGTTCTATTGTCGCCCTTGATAAAAATTTAGACTTGATTGATTATTATGCTTCCCGAGACCAAGATCTTAGCCCTACTGAACCTCTCAGTTTATCTGCGGATAAATATAGAGCAGCTCCAAATTCTTATGTTTCATTAAGAGGGGTTGGTTTTGGACCATATGAAGATATTGAAATAAGTTTTTCAGGTGATATTTTTTACTCCAAGGCGGATGAATTTGGAAAATTTACAAAACTAATAACAGTACCTCCAGTATTCCCGAGAAGAGCTGACATTAAAGTCGATGGGCTTAGGACAGGACTCACCTATAGTGTTGGATTTGAGATAGAGTAATAATAATAGTATAGAATACTAAGTATAGAATAAAAAACCAAGTTTAAACTTGGTTTTTTGTTACTCTAATCCCATTTTTTTTATGTAATTTTAGCCTGTGCAAGACCACGAACATAATTGACACTTTTTATTTATAACTTCTATCTAGTTTTTTATCTATTTGGTCCATTAATTTGGCTATTTTCTTCCTATTTTTCATCTTTCTAGAGTTGGCTAATCGTTTACTCTGTTTCTTGAGATAATTTTGCCATTTCTCAGTTATTTTGTATGCTTCGTCTGGCTTCACTTTCCATAATACATAGAACTCCATTGGAGTTAGGTTACCAAGCGCTTGATGTGGTCTGATGTTATTGTAAATATATTCCCAATTCGCTATTCTTTTTTTCTGTTCTTCAAACGTTTCACAAATATTACCATGCTGATAAAATTCAAGTTCATCACTTAAGTGAGAACGTTCGACTCTGGGATTGTCAGTTGGTGTTCCTGAGCGAGAATAGAAATGGACAATCTTGTTATTCTCTAAATAATTATTAAAATCTTTTTCATTTTCTGATCCATTGTCAGTGTTAACACAGGCAATTTGAAATGGTAGTCTAGTTTCACATTCTTTTTGAATAGCTACAGCAGTTCTACTCTCACTGTCCCTAGCTAATCCAAGTGTTCTTATTCTGGTAAATGAATCAATGACTGTATGTTGGCACCAATAGCTATCATTAGTTTTAACTTTAAATCCCGTTAAATTAACAAAACCACCCATTTTCATTATATATTTCATATCTTTTTCTATTAGCGCTCCTGGTTTGTAATCTTTTATCTTTTGAGGTGGACGGGATTTTTGTCTCTGTTCAATCACTTTGTTCTTATGAGCTGTTTTAATTCTTTTGGATATTTTAACATCCAATAGCCCATGTTTATCTAGATATCTATTAGCCGTAGATGAGCCAACTTTAATACCATAATCTCTTTCTAAAACTGTCACCAATTTATCTTTTCCCCAATGATACTCTTCTCTGACTTCAATTATTTTATCTTCAGTTTCAGTATTTATTCTATTCCTTTTATTAGTATTAATTGGGACCCTTGATTCTGGTTCAAGTGATCGTGGATCTTTTCTATGATTAATCCATGTACTATGTATTTTTGATAACCACTGTCTTGATATACCTATCCTCCTGGAGGCCTTTGCTATTTTACCACCAGCTTCAAAATGAATTATATACATCCATTTTAATCTTTTCTTAGCTTCATCGGACAATCGATACCCCAAGGGATTTAATTCCTTATTTGCTTTAGTCTGCATAATATCAATAGACTTATTTTTTAATTCATAAAATCTATCAATATTATCATATTTTTCAGACATTTTAACCCCAATATCTATTTCCCACATTTTTCTATATCTTTTCTTCATATGAAAGCTTCATAGTGTCAACTGTAACATGGTCGAGTGCAAGGTATTTACAAAAAAAGATTTTTATTATATATTATCAATAGCCGCCAATATGGTGGTTTTTGATTGAAAACTACATTTTCGGGAATCGTCTAATGGTAGGACACCTGGTTTTGGTCCAGGCGATCGAGGTTCGAATCCTTGTTCCCGAGCAAATAAAAAAGTACTGAAAAATTTCAGTACTTTTTTATTTTGTTTATGGAATGCGGTGAGAACTTTGCATTGATAATTAAAGCAATAAAGCAACAGGTCTCCATCTCTAAATATG
>JAQIDC010000008.1 GCA_027858235.1 Patescibacteria group bacterium
AAACTTTTATGAAACGACAATGACGATACTTAATTCTACACAAATATGATTATCTTGGCTTTTGCTTAATTTATATTCACAATTGATGATCATAATAACATTAAAAAAGTGGACAAAATAACGCATATATACAAGTTGTATGCCATTTAAAACAACCTACACCATATGCCAAAATTTCATAGAAGTATAATTTGGACATTAACTCCTTTGACTGGGTATTTTAGATATAAAGATATTTTTCAAATATACCCAGCTGATTTTGAAAATATGCCCAAATCAAAGTATCAAAGACATTATCCGGTAATACTTGAATTTACATATTCAGATGAAGATAGAATTTCCTATCAGAGTGAATTTGAGGATTTTGAAAAATTAGCTCCTGATACACCAACTCATATAATAAAAGAAGAACAGTTTGCGCGTATTCTAACAGTATTAACTAACCATCTTTTTTTCCGTTATAGAGGTCTTACAGGTGGTTGGGGCATTCCAATTCTTAAAGACGACCCTGGAGAAGAATTTAATAATTCAATTTCAAAATGGAATATGAAAACATTCTATTATCCTGGGATATCAAATGATTTGAAAGGAGAAATTTTTGCAACTCCAAATTGTCCTGAGATTACTTTTCTTGAACATTGGGATTATTTTATGCATAATCCAAACTTAGATTTCCGACTAGAAGAGCCTATATTTTTCCCGAATTCAATAAAAGCAAGCCTTGACACATACTTTGTTTTAAGTCCAGAAGAGAAAAAAGTTATAGATGTTTCACTGAGTCATATTGAGTCTGCTATAGAGAATCACAGAAAAAACAAGGTAACTATTTCATTGATTTCATCATTTACTTCAATTGAGACATTGGTTAATTACGAATTCAAAGATTTTAAAGCAGAAAAATGCAAATGCTGTGGCCAATTACAATTCAAAGTATCACAAAAATATAGAGACTTTCTCTTTAAATATATTGGTAAGACTGATTCGAATAAAAGGAAATTTAATGCGTATTACAAATTAAGATCTAAAATCATTCATGCAGGTCGCATAATGGAAACGGAAAATTTATGGAACGATTTGCCCAAAGAAGAAAAACACAAAGAATCTCTAACACACTTAGAGGTTTTACAATTAAGTAAAATAGCGACAATACATTGGCTACTAAAAAAAGAATGAAAACGGCATACAACAGCAAAATATAATTAATTGCGGTTTCGGTGCGGATAATCAAGTTTTCTGCGCCGCTTCGGCCTCGGTGCTTTTCGACAGGAAAGTGCCACGCATTCCGCAACTAAAGGCGGAACGTTACCCACAAGCATGAAAAAAAGAGCAATACTATGAAAGAAAAAATTCTTAAAAATGTGATTACCCCCAATGAAAAATATCTAAGGAGTATTTTTGAAAATACAAGATCCTATTTTATTGATATTTATCAAAGAGAATATAAGTGGTCAAGTGATAATATTCGGACATTATTAGAGGATATTGAAGTAAGGTTTGAACTTGGAAAAAGAACAAAAATGAAACCAAAAGAAATTCAAAAGGATGTACTTAGTAATTTTGAACCATACTTTCTAAACACTTTTTTAACAAATCAAACGACTGAAAACATTTCAATAGTTGATGGTCAACAGCGATTAACAACATTCCTATTAATGTTGATTAAACTCAACAAAATTGCTCAAGAAATAAACTCAAAAGAAGAATATGAAAATAAAACGTACAGTAATGAAAGTTTAAAGAAATTGATTTTTGAAAGTGATGATTTTGGTGGATATGAGAGATTTAAAATTTATAATCCAAATAGAGAAATAGCATTTACATCAATATTGGATGGAGAAGAACTCACAATAGAAGATGAAACACAGAAGAAAATAATTGACAATTACAAAATCATTGAAAAGTATTTTAATAATTTCTTAAAATCAACAAACGGAAAAACAGATTTTGATGAAATAAAAACAACTTATTACATCTCATATATCCTTGACAAACTTTCAATTGTTGAAATAAAAATCGAAAAGCCCAAAAATGTAGCAATGATTTTCGAAGTTGTTAATGACCGTGGACTTGGACTAAAACCATACGAAATACTAAAAGGCAAACTAATTGGAAATCTTGAAAATTCACAAAAGGAAGAAGCAAATAAAGTTTGGACAGAATTACAAGATAAATATTTCAATAATACTGTAATAGATATTGATTTGGATGATTTTTTCAAAACTTATTTTAGGGCAAAGTTTGCAAATAATGAGGGGGAATATGAAAAATTTGAGAAAAATTATCATTACGAAGTTTACCGAAATAAGGAAATTAGAAAGTTCTTTGGGAATTTCGAAAATCCAGATTTATTGTACAAAAGAGTTGTAGAGGATATCAAATACTTTGCTGAATTATATTTAAAAATTAGAACATCATATGATTTTGAATTTATCATTTACAACGATTTACTTGTCCAAACTCAACAGCATTTATTGATAATGTCCAATATAGAGTTGAATGATGATAAAGAAGATGAAAAAATTAATGCCACTTCAAAGAAGTTTGACCAGTTTCATACTACTTTAAGATTACTGGATGAATATGAAAGTAATTCATTTCAACAATTCGTTTATTCTTTAAATACTCTCTTAAGAAGTAAACCTATTGAAACTATAAAAATTGAATTTGATAAAACCTGTGTAGAATTTTTAGAGCAAAAAGGAGTAATAGAAACAGACAAATACAATTCAATTTCAGAACTTTATAAATATAGTTTATTTCAAAACATAAGACATAGACTTTTAAATTTCAGCAAATATATTCTTATGCGAGTTGATAGAGAACTTGCTAAAAAACTTGACAAACCAAGTTATGTTTCTGATAATCTCAAATCTTTAGAAGATAGATTTAATCAATACAATAGAAAAAGATACGGTTTACATTTAGAACATATTATTGCGAATAATGACAAAAACAAAGCCCTATTTACAGATGAAGACGGAGTTTTTGATGAAATAGGTTTTAATCAAGTAAGAAATAAATTTGGTGCTCTTGTTTTGCTTAAAGACAAACAAAATCTAAGTAGTGGAAATGATATCTATAAAAAGAAATTTCAAGCATATAAAAAGAGCAATTTCATTTGGAATGAGTTTTTAGTTGGGCACATTGATAAATTTGATATTTCAAGATTACCAAATGGAATAATCTTGAATAAACAAGACCCAGATGAAAATGGACTATTTCCACTTAATGCTGTCGAAGAAAGACAAAAAGAACTATTCAAAATGATTAAATATATTTGGGGTAATAACAGAATTTAAGAAATGCCAGTGGGTAACAATTAGCTTTCAATTGAGCGTTGCTTGCATACGCTCTACATTGAAGCCCCGATGGCCATCTGGATTAAACTAAACAATGCTCCAATACTCACAAAACTAACAGTTTGCTTATAGTGTTTTCAATCGGTTTTTTTATTGGTTCGGCGAACTGTTTTTTGATGTTATAGTTGTTGCCCGATCTTGCATTTTTAGAAAATTCAACTGTTTTTGCTTGCATTGCTTCCTTACTTGAACAATTATTCATCGACACCTTTAAACCCAGAATATGCAATTGATAAAAATCAATTGCATAAACGATTAAGAATCACTACCAAATGGTCTTGCTGCGCACACCCCATTTGGTGTTCTTCTAAATCGGGGTTAACCCACTCTAAATGCATTAGTTCATCGTTTTA
>JAQIDC010000009.1 GCA_027858235.1 Patescibacteria group bacterium
ACAAAATTGTTTTTTAAAGAGCTCCTACACCGATATTTTGATGTTTCTTTTTCAATAATTCTCTTTTCCTTCAAATACTTAATTAAAAATACTCTAATGTTTAACGAGAGAACTTCTTCAAGCTTAGGTTTGGGTATTTTTTTTTAAAAAATATTTCAAAATTACATAGATCATCAAGTGCTTCAAGTTGATCTTTCTTGTTGTTTGGCCAAAAAATTTGATTCAATTTAATTAATGCCCTATTATTAAAATAATTTTTCACAAGAGTTTCTTTTTCAGCAATTTTCTTTATTTCTCTAAACAATATTAAAAAATCATTATAGTTAAAAAAATCAAAGTCAATTTTTTCACGACACTCGTATAACGCTTCATCTTCATAAACACAGCCGTCTTCCAAAATAATATTAACAATAGTTTTTTTAATTATTAAATTAGCTAAATACTTAATATTGGAAATATTAAAATACTTCGGCGTTAATTTTAGGGTTATAGAAGAACTATCTCTCATTAATCTTAATTCAACTTCTGCACAAATATTATTCGATAAAGTTATCTTCTCCATTAAGGCCTCCTATGTCAAAGATTAATTTAAGTTGATTTAATTTAATTATAGTAATACAAATATTCAATATTATCAAGTGTCTAAATATTAACCAAATCAGTATACTTAAAATATCCAATACTCTCTAGACTTCTTATATCTTGTTTAAATTTAGGGTACTCTATAGGGTACTCTATAGAGTACCCTAAATTTTAAATATATTTAAAATAAAAGAAGTTAGACTTCCAATAGGAAGTCTAACTTCTAAGTCTTTCTATGTTACATGCTTTGTGTTACATGCTACATGTTACGTGTTACGTGTTTTGTGTTGTATACCCCCTACCTAACCTCAATCCAACTCGGGAGTTTTTTGTTTATATCCACTGCATTAGTTGAAGTGCTACAGGAGTATTCATCGCCATCGGTGACCACTAGGTTCATATGTTGGCTATCCCCATCCGTAGGGAATACCGCTGTAGTTGTGGCGTTATTTACGTCTCCAAAATCAGTAGTATCGTCTGATGACCAAACTTTAGTACAAACAGGTATTAAACACTCTCCTGGAGACCCTGGGTTGTCTGCACTTGAATCAGTACTATCATAGTAATATGTTGAACTGGCGGTAAACATTATTTCCTCATCAGCAGAACCATCTTCTATAAACCAGTAGAAATATGGATTAGGATATTGATGTTTTCTGGTTGTAAAATTATAAGTGTCGACCACTGAGCTCAAACCATAATTATCCCAAGTTTCGATTGTAATGTCATATTCAGTCCCATATTCAATTGTTATAGGAAGAAGATGAGGTTGTATTTGGGTATCCGAACTTATAACTTCTCCTGTATCAAAATCATTTGAACCACCCACCTCATCAATTGTAAATCTATAACTATGCTGCAGGAACCCTTCTGGGTCATCGTAATTCCAATCCACTATAGGTTCTAACTCACAATTAGAGACACAAGGTCCTTCTAAATCAAGCGCGCCTGAATCACAAGGGAGTTCTGTGATGGAGGTTAAGAAAACGAACGAAGCAGTCGGCGGCATATTGAGTTGGGCCATCGGTCCATACCTAGTAATAGTAGCCCCAAAAGCAGGACAATCTCCACCTGCATCTGAAAAACCATCATCATCTGTATCACAATTAGTAGACGAAAAACTAAGCCAACCAATCCCAGCATCTACAGAACTTCCATTCCAAGCATAGCCTGAAAATTGATTAGTTGCTACATCATAAGTTATTCCGTAGAGAGGTGCTGTGCTCGAAGACAAACTTATCCATCCATCGTCTCCAAGAGATATTATTTTCGCCCAACCATACAAATCACCAGTACCAGGATTGCCAGAATCTGGAGCATAACAAGCAGAACATCCATCACCTACCTCACAACTATCTAAACAATTAGTATTAAAATCATAACTTGGAGCAGTTGGAGAAGTCGTCGCGAAGTCAATCCAACCAACGTTAGGAGACCAAGCAAACCCAGACATATTGCCAGTTGTAGAACTAACACTTACACCATAGTCAGGGATTGGAGAATTTAACGGAGGACAATTTCCTATACCTTCAGACTGTAAATCTGAATCCGGATCACAATTTAGCGAAGAGAAACTAATCCAACCGATAGTGTCTGCCCAGACATACCCATACAAATCTTCGCTATCGGAAGGTATTTTAGTCACGTAAATCTTTAGGTAAACCTGGATTCCACCCTTTCTTGTCCTGAACTCAAGGGTATTTAAACCATCAACAAGAGGAACGGTTACGGTCCAGTCATCAAAATCAGGCGAAATGTTAGTTTCACTCACCCAGTTGTCGTTTGTCCACCTTGTCCAATTAACACTTCCAGTAGTGTCAAAAACGTTCCCGCTGATCTCTATTGACGACGAAGAGGTTAAAATGGAGGAAGATGCGGTTAATGATGAAACAGGACTATCGGACATTACATTAACTGGAGAATTAATTGTTATTTTAAGACCTGTAGCATATACATTAGTGTCACCAATAGAACTATAAACAGGATTAAACATAACTATTAAAAACAAAATAGTCAAAACTGATGAAAAGAAAACTAAATGATGACCAGGAAATTTGTCCCCTATTTTTTTAAACATAGAATTTATATTATTAAACATAAATTTATTATAACACAAAATAATAATAAAATCTTTTTCTCTCGAGCGAAATAATATATAGAAGTTATTTTTTGCTAGCGCAGGTTCTATCGGTCACTCAAGCTTCCTCCAGGATGACGGAGAAAATATATTATATTATCACAGAAAAAACGCCTAAACTTAAAACTATAAAAAATATTATTACAAAAACTAGACTTGTTTGCTTTCCTGTCTCTAGAAGCTCTTGATAAATACTTGTATTATTTTTATCTGACCTTATCAATGAATAGAGATAAAAGAAAAAGACGAAGGAACTTAGAGCGATTGTTCTTAAGTCAACGTATTCAAAAACACTAACAAATCCTAAGACGAAAAGCACAAACAAAGCAAAAGATATTCCATGATTTATTTTTATTTCGATTACTGACTTTTGTTGGGGTTTTGCCTTAACTCTTAGAATTAATAAAATATAAATAATACTAACCACTCCTCCAATAACAGCTCCCGAGAGAGAGACTACACTTGTGAGGTTATTTATTCCGAATAAAAATAAAACAAACGGGACGCCCACGGAAAGTTCCCAAGCATGTTTCTTGCTTATCCCTAAATCCCACCAATAAATCTCTTTTGTTGCTTCAACAAACATCACCAATGAAGTAATTACAGAAATGAGTCCAAAAATTAATGAAATTATTAAAACACCGCTTCCGAGTCTACCCTGAAGGCCAGCCAAAGCATCTGCACTAGCACTTGCCCCACTAACACCAACAATTGTTAGAACGAATAGGATCGTTATCAGCATGGGAATAACTGTCCCCCAAAAAATAGCTGAACGAATATTGCTTTTTTTATGCGAGAGAAGAGAACAAACAGTCGGGATAGCGGTCATTCCCCCAATTGCCATAAAAACAGCACCATAAGGAAGTAAAATATTTTTCCAACTTATAACTGTATAATTCGTTATATCCACATGAGGAAGTCCTGCAAAAAATATAATTCCAATAACCACAAAAAGTAAAATTGTCATTGCAAATTCCAACTTAGCAATAAACTTTATTCCTTTGTAAGTGAGAGCAATGGAAAATATATACATTATAAACGAATATACAAATGCGGAACCTCCAAAGGCTGGAGAAAAAATTTCACTTAAAAAGATACCTCCGATTATTATGAATGAAAGAATAGCTAAATTAGCTGATATTAGAACAATAACCAAAGCTGGTTTTTTATATCGAGGACCTAAATATTGGGCAACATAACCTGGCACTCTATGTTTTTTCTTTGTAGAGAGAACTATTTCGGCATACATCAAATGCATATAATACTGAATGAATCCAAGGACTATAATCATGACTAAAAAAACAAGAATACCTGACTTATAAGCAACAAAAGGGATTGAAAACATACCAACACCGATAACGGTCCCAATCATTGTGGCTATTGCATGAAAATAGTTCTTTGACATAAAATATTAAAATTCTAAGCACTAAATTACAAATCCTAAACAAATTCAAAAAGAAAAAATTTAAAATTCAAAACCATTTTACTGTTTGTGTTTTTTGTATTTTGAATTTTAATATTGTTTAGCATTTAGAGCTTAAAATTTAGAATTTATCTTTATCTGCTCTCTATACTCCGAATACTTATTTCGTAATTTATTTGTTCTATCTTTCTAAGATTTCCTTTGGCTTGGTCGTACTTGGTTCGCAGATAACCAGTCATATCAAAATCAGCTAACTGGCTAATAATATCGCTAATCGCTTCTTTTATTCTTGTTACTTCTCCAAACTCTTTATTAGAAGCCTTGTTAACTCCAAATCGAACCATCTCGCCGGTTAAATCACAAATACCGCCAAGATATGAATCATAATTTATTACAATTTTTTCAATTTTATCTACCTTTTTACCTGTGATAAATTTTTGGAACATTGCCGCTTCAATAAATTCTTCAACCGCTGCTTTGTATGAACCTTCTTGCGCCAATCTGGTGTAAGTAAAACCCTTTTGCATTCTAACCAGCTCTTTCTTTATTTCTTCAATAGCTACATCAGCCTGTTTCAAGTCACCTCTGTGCAAAGAAAATATAATTCTTTTTGAATTGTGCAATAGAACATTTGATTGACTAATAATTTTCCTCCTCTCGATATCATTTTTAGCGTATTCTTTTTTTAACTTAAAGAAAAAGTTTTTGTTTAACATATACGTATAATTTTTAATTTCAAGTTTCGAATTTCGAATCAATAATTAATATTTAATGAATAATTTAAAATTAAACATTTGAAATTTAATCGAAATTCAAAATTCAAAATTAGAAATTACCGTGCTACTCTAAATATCTCCTCAATAGTAGTCTCCCCTGCAAGTGCTTTTAATATTCCGTCTTGCATCATCAAGAGAGATCCATCTTCCATGGCTTTTTGTTCTATATCGTATTCTGTTACATTGTGTTCTTGAATCAACTTTTGAACATCGGGTGTCATTTCAAGTACTTCGTATATTCCTATTCTTCCCTTATACCCGATATTACTACATTTTTCACAGCCTTTGCCTTTATAAAAAGTTAATTTTTCTGGAATTATCACTCCTGATTTAGGATTTATTTTAGCTAGCTCTTCCTTAACTTCTTTTAGTTCTTGTTTTGTTGGCTTGTATTCCTCTTTGCAATGTTCACAAATTTTCCTAACCAAACGTTGACCGATAGAACACTCAATAGCACCAGCGAGCATCTGCCTCTCAACTCCTAGCCCTACAAAACGGTTAATTGCACCGGCAGCAGAATTTGAGTGAATTGTAGATAAAACTAAATGACCCGTCATTGAAGCCTCAACTGCTGTAACCGCTGTTTCGTTGTCACGAATTTCTCCAACCATAATAACATTTGGATTTTGACGCATCAAAGAACGCAGAGCGGAAGCAAAAGTATATCCTTCGTCTGAATTGATTTGAGTTTGCATGATACCTTCTAGGTGATATTCGATTGGATCTTCAATGGTAATTATCTTAACGTCTGGATGATTTATCATATTGAGAAGACTATAAAGAGTAGTCGTTTTACCAGAACCAGTTGGACCAGTTGTGATAATAACGCCCTTTGTTTTCTTAACACATCTTCTAATCGCTTCCAGGGATTGTCCACGGAAACCAAGATTCTCCATATCGAGAGATGAGGCCTGACTAGAAAGGATTCTAATAACGACAGTTTCACCATAGCCTCCTGAAATAATAGAAACACGACAATCAATTTTTGATTTATCGCTTTCCAAGAATATTCCAAAACGACCATCGTAAGTTGCTTTTTTTACATTAGTTGAAAATCCAGAAAGTATTTTAACATTTCCAAGAAGAGTCAAATATTGTTCTTTTGTAATTTTGGCAACGTCATGCAAAATACCATCAATCCTATAACGAATTCTAACATCATCTTCGGCTTGGTCTATGTGCACATCAGAGGTGTCTATTTTAATAGCGGCAGACAAAACAATGTTTAAGAGCTCGTTACTTGGAAGCACATGTAATTTAGCTTCCATATCCTGAAGATCAACAGACAATTCTTTGCCTGTTTCTTCTTCTGCTTTGGAAATATTTAAACCTCTTCCAATTGTTTTTGAAATAACAATATCATAAAGTGCATCAACATATTCAAATTTTCCAATTACCCTAAATATTTCTTCTAAGCTAGTTTTTCCTTGTAACACTTTCAAAACTCCATCTTGAAGCATTGTTATCATCCCTTCTTCAATCGCTCCTTCAAGTATTTTAAATGCAGGAGCCCCAGAAACAGTAAGTTCTTTTATATCATTACTCATTGTAAAAATTTCATAAATACCAACTCGACCCTTAAAGCCAAGACTGTTACATTTTGAACATCCTTTTCCGGCCATATAAACATCTGGTATCTCACTTGGTATTTCCACTCCAGATCTTGGAGAAATAATCGCCAAAATCTTTTTTATTTTTTGTTCATCATCTGAGGATAGCTTGTATTTTTTTTTACAAGAATCACATAACTTTCTGACCAGTCTTTGACCAATAATACAGTTGACAGAAGGTACTATTAAAAAAGGCTTTACTCCAAGCTCAACCAATCTAGGAATAACCCCAGCAGCGTCATTGGTATGAAGAGTTGATAAAACTAGATGTCCGGTTAAAGAAGCTTGAATTGCAATCTCAGATGTTTCTAAATCACGCATCTCACCAACCATTACAATGTCAGGATCTTGTCTTAGAATTGAACGGAGTCCTTGAGAAAAAGTATATTTTTTACTTTCATCAACTTGACTCTGATTGATCCCTTCTAGCTTATATTCGACTGGGTCTTCTAGGGTAATAATTTTTGTTTTTGGGCTATTTAATTTATTTAAAATAGCATAAAGGGTTGTCGTTTTACCTGAGCCTGTTGGGCCAGTGGTTAGAATAAGCCCATTTGGTTTTTTTATTTCCCTGTTTAGAACCTTAAAAGCCTCTGGTGTTAAACCTAGCTCCTCAAAAGGTAGACCGACTGAGCTTGATTTGAGCAAACGCATAACAACACTTTCACCGTAAGAAGTTGGAAGGAAAGAAGCACGAATGTCAATCTTATCGTCATTTAAAAATATTGTGAATCTTCCATCCTGTGGTCTTTCGGTTATATTAATTTTTACACGAGCAAGGAGTTTCATTCTGCTAATTATTTTTTTCCACTTGTCTTTTTCAATTGTTGCTGCTTCCTGCAAAACACCGTCAATCCTCAACCTAATTACAATACCATTTTCCTCAGCTTCAATATGAACATCAGAAGCACCTGTCTTGACAGCGGTGGCTAAAATCAAAGTAACTACATCGGAAATATTTACATCATTTACTTTTTTATTGAGAGATTTATAATCTTTTATTTCTTTTTTAAACTTGTCAAAAGCATCTGGACTAATTTCAATCCCGCTAACGTATTTTCGAATTTTAGGAAGTGTTTTATAGAGATTAAGAGCACTTTTCATACTATACTCAGATACAAGATAAATACTAGAGTTGGCGTGAAGCTTGTGCTCAAGCTCCTTTAATAACGTCTCAATACGAACATCCCTTGGGTTTGTACTAGCAAAACGCATATTTGGACCATCATAAAAGAAACAAACCAGATTTAAATCATTGGCTTGTTTTTCATCAATCAAAGAAAGAGCCTCAGGACTGATTGGAAAAGCAAATAAGGAAATATAAGGAAAACCCTGCGCAGATGCTTGAGCTTCAGCACTTCTTTCCATGGCATTAACTTTAATTTGTCTAGATTTCTTCGCAAAAACACCCTCAATGGAATCTTGTTCAGGTTCGTCACCTTGAGATGAACTAATTAAATCTTCAATTGATTGAATGTTATTTGGCATATGCCTCACTATACAAGAGACTCAGCTAAAAAACTGAGTCTCTTAAAAAATATGTAAGTTTTTATTTAATTCTTTTTTCTTTTAAGGGACTCTGTTAATCTTTCTAGCTTAGACTTTCCACCTTGACCAGTTAAAACAACGAAAAGGTCAGTCCAGGAAACAATTTGGAAAGCGGTAATTATTGACCTTGAAAGAGCTGCAATTAAAACGAAAAGTATTAAAGCCAGTAACATCAAGAGCCAGAACCCAAAGAGTGAACCCCAACCGGCCAAAAGTATTGCCATAAAGATAAACGGTACTATTACAATTGTTAGGAGTAAAATAATTACAAGATTCACAAAAAAATCGATAAAGAAAAGAAGAAAAGCCATTTCGATGCTAATCAACCAATTTTCTCTAAACAACTTCCACCCTCTCTTAAGTCCTCCTAGAAAGTTTTCTTTTTTTAAAACAATATATGCAATCGAGTATTTAATAATAAAGGAAAATATTATAGATAGAGAAACAAAAAATACAAATATAATAGAAAATACTAAATTGTCTGATATAGATTCTTTTTGAAAAATACCAAGAATAAATGGAAGACTAATAACAAAAAAACCTAAATAAAATACAGCCTTCAAAAAAATATTAAGTGAAAAAACTGACCAAAATTTTTCAATTCCTGCATTTAATCCAATTTTAAAATTATTTTGTTTCTCTGTTAACTCAAGTGCGGCGTTGTTCACTAATGCTCCCTGGGAAATGGTTGATAACCAAGTAACAAAAAAGAATAGGACTATAAAACTAAAATATATTAAAACAATTATAGCTACATTTACAGGGTCATCAGCCATCATCACCCCAATATTCCCAAATGTATCTAAACTAAAAAGAGTAGACAGTCTACTTAAAATAGGGAAAGGATTGCTTGCAACCTCTCCGCTTATAACATTAGCAAACAGTCCATACAAACTACTGCTAGTGAAAAAAGTAGCAAAAAGGCCAAAAAACCAAAAGTATTTATTTGACCAAGAGCTTTTAACAGCTCTTTTTACGATGTCTCTATATAATGTCATATTCTCCTTGATTAATTATTATTGTTAAGAATATTATAACATATTTCGCAATGACTTAACAAGAGAAATAAAAATATATTTTAAATCATAAATTCTAAGCACCAAACTCTAAACAAATCCCAAATTATAATTTTCAAAATTCAAAATAGTTTTGGATTTATAGTTTTGAATATTTGTATTTGTTTAGATTTTAGAATTTAGGGTTTAGATTTTATTTTTAGTATTATAAAAAAATACAGACTTAAATTTATCTTTATGCCTGTATTTAATATTTGAGATATTTAAAAATTTTAAATATTTCTAAGCTTTTTCTTCAATGTTTTTTATTATCTCTTCAAACTTCTCCTTCTCAATGGTTTCATTTTTTAGGAGCTCATCAACTATAGCCTTGATAACATTTTTTTTGTCTTTGATAACACCAAGGGCGGTATGACTAGCCTGGTCAATGAAATGTGTAATTTCTTTATCAATTTGTTCTGCTGTTTTTTCACTATAATCTCTTTGCTCGTGTATTTCACGGCCCAAGAAAATCATTTCTTCTTTTTCCCCAAAGGTTCTAAAGCCAAGTGAATCAGACATACCATAATCAGTGATTAATCTTCGAGCGAGACTAGTTGCTCTTCTGAGGTCTGAAGTAGCACCTGTAGTTGGATCTCCAAAAATTTCTTTTTCAGTTATAATACCACCTAGCAAAACCGCAATCTCTTCTAAATATTCTTCTTTTGTGTGCATATGCTTATCTTCCGTTGGGAGTTTTATGGTATAGCCTCCTGCTCGTCCACGTGAAACAACTGAAACTTTATGAACAGGGTCGGTGTTTGGTAAAAAGTGAGCAACAACAGCATGCCCTGCCTCATGATAAGCAGTAATCTCTTTTTCTTTTGGAGAAATAATTCTACTTTTTCTTTCAGGACCAAGCATTACTTTTTCTATTGCATCGAAAAGCTCATCCATAGTTATTGTTTTTTGATTTTTACGAGCAGACAAAATTGCTGCTTCATTTAAAATATTTGCTAAATCAGCCCCACTAAACCCTGGGGTTCTTTCGGCTATTCTTCTTAAGCTTGTATCTTTGGCTAATGGTTTTTTCCTAGCATGTACTTTCAAAATTGCTTCCCTGTCTTTAATGTCTGGAACATCAATCATAACTTGTCTATCAAATCTTCCTGGTCTAAGTAAAGCTGGGTCCAAAACATCAGGTCTGTTTGTAGCAGCGATAACTATAACATTTGTACTTTGATCAAATCCATCCATCTCAACTAAAATTTGGTTTAGGGTTTGTTCTCGTTCATCATGAGAGCCACCCATTCCTGATCCTCTTTTTCTACCAACTGCATCAATTTCATCAATAAATATTATACAAGGTGAATTTTTCTTTGCTTTTTTAAATAAATCACGAACTCTCGATGCTCCAACGCCTACAAACATTTCTACAAATTCAGAACCAGAAATGTGGAAAAATGGCACATCAGCTTCTCCGGCAACAGCTCTCGCCATTAAGGTTTTTCCTGTTCCAGGACTCCCGAGGAGAAGAACCCCTCTTGGAATTCGTGCTCCAAGATCAAGAAACTTTTTAGGATTTTTCAAAAACTCTACAACCTCACCAAGTTCTTCTTTTGCTTCAGTGGCTCCAGCAACCTCCTTAAACGAAACTTTTATCTTTTGATCCTTATTGAATTCTTTAGCTTGAGATTGACCAAACATCATTGCCTTTGAATTGGCCCCCTGAGCAGAACGCATCATAAAAAATATGAAAGCACCAATTATTAAAAATGGAATAAGAACGGTAAAGAATACTGATTTAAGCATATTCTTTCCTTCTTCGTCGACAATCTGAATATTTGCTTTTGAAATCTTATCCTTTTCAACGCCAAGGTTATTCAACATTTCAAAAACAGAGACTCCGGACTCTTTTGTAACCACCTCACTACTGCCATCCTTTAGCTTTATTTCAATTTGGTTACCACGAATCATGACTTCTTCCACTTGTTCATCTTCAATTTGGTTTACAAATCTTTCGACACCAACAACGCTCGGTTTCTCTCCAATTTCACCTGTGTAGCTAATTACCATCGCAATTACCAAAAATACTGTAAACAGAATTATGAAGTTTTTTATCAAGTTTTTCATATATATTTCTCTTTTATTAAAAATAAATTTTTATTTATCATTAGTATAGTATATCCATTTCTCCTGTTTTTGACAACCTTGGGAGATATAAAAAATACGCACAGTCAGCGCGTACTTTTTATATGATATTTGGAAGAAACTATTTTTTAGATTCTTCTTTTTTCTTCTCTTTTTTTACAACTTTTTCTTTCTTCTCTTTCTTCTCATTCTTTTCTACTTTAGCTTCTTCTTTTTTAGCCTTTTTAGGTTTTTCTTCCTTTTCTTCCTTAACTTCACTTACCTTTTTCTTTACATCTTCAGTTTTCTTTACTTTCTTTTCCTTTTTATCCTGTGCTGCCTGCCCGTCCTCTGGCGTGGAGCTTGCCGAAGTATCTTTTTCCTTCTTTTCCTGTGCTGAGCTTGCTGAAGTATCTTCCTTAACCTTTTTTCCAGAACCAATTGCTAATCCCATCCTATGATTTTTTGCCTCTATTGAAACAATCTCAAATTCTCTTTCCTCATCCATCTTGAAAACTTCAGAAACTTTTTGTCCAGAAGCTAGTCCAAGTTGAGTAACATGCGCTAATCCATGAATTGCATCATCGAGTTTTACAAACAAACCAAATGGGTTTACTTTCAAAACGGTTCCTTTTATAATTTGACCGATTTTATACTTTTTAGCTACTTCATGCCAAGGATCTGTTAGAAGTTTTTTGGCACTTAAGAATATCTTTGAGCCATCAACATTAATAACTTCAGCCTTTATTTTATCATTAACTTTAAACAGGTCTGATGGATCATCAATTCTCTGCCAAGCTAATTCTGAAATATGAATAAGCCCCTCAAGACTTTCACCAAAGCTGATAAATACACCGAAGTCTGTAACTGCGGTAATCTCACCTTCAACCAAGGTTCCAACTTTATATTTTTCAATAACATCTTTTTGCTGTTCATTCCAAGCTTCTTTTTCAGAAAAAATAGTTTTTTCTTCCTTTTCATCAAGAGTAATAATTTTTACTTCAAACTCTTTCCCAGCAAATGATTTCAACTTATCTAGAATCTTTCCTTTGTCCCCACCATTGATTCTTGGATAATTTTCTGGAGCCAACTGTGAAACCGGAAGGAATCCAGGAATCTGTCTGTACTGAGCTAGAAGACCACCCTTGTTAGCATCAATAATTTTAATTTTAATAATACTTTTGTCAACGTAAGCTTGTCTTAAACCAGCCCAAGCTTTTTCTTGACCAGCGAATCTGAAAGACATTTCTAGTTGACCAAACTCATTTTCATCATCGATAACTGTAGCCTCAACCGTATCCCCAGCTTTTAAGTTTGCATAATCATCATCTTCCTCATAAAGTTCAGGGCCACGTACAACACCTGTTAAAACTCCGTTGATATCCAACTTCACTTCTGATTTTGAGGCTGATAAAACTTCGCCTTTAATGCTGTCTCCAACTTGTGGAATTTTGATTAAATGCTCCTCTAATAGTTTTTTGAAATTTACCGATTCTTCGGTATTTTGATTTTTTTCGTCTGCCATTTTAATATGCTTTTTTCCAATAAAAAAAGACTTTATTTAACCTTTTCTAGTTTGATTCTAGAAAAAGCAATCTGGTCACCTCAGCTAATATTAGCTTAAAATCCAGAAGATTATTAATAAGTGTTAATAGTTCTTTATAAACCCTGGTGGGTTTTGTATAATTGGGAACTCATATTCCTAATTATATAATAATAGAGCCAGTACTAACTAGCCCTATTATTATACATTGTTTTGTTTATTTTGCAATACTTAGTTACAACTTGCTTCAGTCGCAGCTCCAGTCGCTCCAAATCCGAACCCTGCAGAAGGAGAAGCTGAGGATAATTCAGTTGAACATTCCTCTGGTTCTACTTCAAAACCAGCACAAACTGCAGCAAGCAAGCTAGCTGAATCTCTACCAGCCGAAGCAGTTGTCCCATTAATAACTAATGTTGGTGAACCTTTCACCCCGTAAGCTAAATTTTCATCTTTGTGGATATTAAACTGAGGGTAAGAACCACCTGACCAAGTAGTCTTATCAGCAAAAAGTTCTTTTACCTTAAATTCCTTATCAGTAGCAGTAACACAAGTATTAAGAGTTCTTGTATTAATATTATTTTCACCTAAACATCTTTCGTAGTTATCATCTTCAAGAAAACACTCTAAATATGACAAATATTTATCCGATTGTTCCTCCATAATACAATATTGTCTCAACTCTTCATCAAGTTCTTTTTCACCATGCATAGCATAGCTAACAAATTTGATTTGAATATCCGCTTTATCTCCCAATGTTTTTATAACAGGAATCAAGCCTTTTTCAATTTGAGTTCCGTATGGGCAATGACTCATTACAAAAGCTTCGACAACTGGCTTTTCCGTCTTTGGAACATCAACAGACTGTGCTGCAGCTTGTTCTCCATTAGTTTTATCTGCTGTTGCCGCCTCTGTTTCTTCAATATCCATAACTTGAGGGAAAAACTTTTTACCGTCCATGGATAAATATGAATCTATTTCCTGTCCATCAGGAAGATTTACTACTACTTTATATAAACCAGCTTCTTCTACTACTTCTTTAATTGATATTTCGGTTCCTGGTTGAACTAAATTGTTTGCTATAAAATCATTTGCTTTTACTTTTGCTTCCTCGAGTGTAAGTGTTTTTTCTTTTTGGGTGGCGCAAGCGCTTAACACCAATATGGACATAAGTCCTAAAAATATAATTTTCTTCATAGAAATTTTTTATATTTAGTTAATTATTATAATTAGTTGAAAGATAAAAGTTGAAAGTTGAAAGATTAGATACTTATTTTTTTTCTTTTTTTGTACACTTTTAACTTTTTACTTTCCTATACCCAAGTTACTGAGGAGACGTGGTCATCTTCTTTTTTGAATCGCATCAATTTAACTCCCTGAGTATCTCTCCCTGACTGTACGACAGATTTGAATGGCAACCGAATAACCTGTCCTGCTTCAGATATTATCACTAAATCGCTATCTTTCATAGTCTCTGAGTCAAGAACATATGAATTAACAATTTTACCTGTTTTTTCGGTCACTTTTGCAGTTTTTATACCAGAGCCACTTCTTCCTTGAACCTTATACAAATTTAGATTGGTTCTCTTTCCATAGCCCTTTTCCATAACCGATAAAACTTGTATTTTGCCTTTTTTGTCATCTCCCTGATTAATTACCCCCATTCCAACTAACTTGTCGTCTTTTTTAATTCTAATTCCAGAAACACCAGAAGCACCTCGACCCATATCGCGAACATCTGCTTCTTTAAATCGGATAGACTGACCACCGGCTGTAATCAATTGAATATGATCTTTTCCAGTTGTTGGTTTAGCCCAAATAAGGGCGTCTTCATCTTTTATTTTAATAGCAATCAAACCAGACCTTCTAACATTTCCAAAATCTTCAATCTTCACTTTTTTAACTAACCCTTTTTCGGTAGCAAAGAACAAATACTTATACTCAATTACTTTATCCATAGGAAGGATTGAAGTTACTTTTTCTGTTGGCATTAGTTGAAGAAAATTTACAATAGCAGAGCCCTTTGTAGTTCTAGTTGATTGTGGTATTTCATGAACTTTCAATTGAAAAACTCTACCTTTAGTTGTAAAAAACAAAACATCATTATGAGTCATGCTATTGAACATAAATTCAACACTATCTTCTTCTTTTGTTGTTAAACCAACAACTCCTTTACCACCTCTTGATTGAACCTTGAATGTATCGGGTGAAAGCCTTTTTATATAACCATCACCAGTCATCATAACAAATGTCTCTTCGTTTGGTACAAGGTCTTCAACGGAAAAATCTTTAACTCCACGGGCTATCACTTGTGTTCTTCTGACACAATCACCTTTAGCAATGAGTTCGTTTATATCATCTTTAATAATTTTTGCTACTTTAATCTTTGAGGCTAGAATTGACTCTAGGTCACTGATTAATTTCATTTTTTCTTTTAGCTCATTTTCAATTTTCAATTTTTCTAGATTAGCAAGGCTTTGCAAGCGCATTTCTAGAATTGCTATAGCCTGAATTTCGGATAGCTTGAACTTCTTCATTAGGTTTGTTTTTGCAACCTCTTTGTCTTTTGAAGCCTTAATAATTTTTATTACAGCATCGATGTTTTTGAGAGCAATCATTAAACCTTCCAAAATATGAGCTCTTGCTTTTGCTTTTCTTAATTCAAATTCAGTTCTTCTCCTTATGACATTTGTTCTATGTTTAATATACTCTTCCAAGACCATCTTTAGAGTCAAAACCTTTGGTTGGATACCGTCAATTAGGGCAAGTAAGTTTACATGAAAAGTTGTTTGCAGCTGAGTCTGTTTGTATAGACTATTGATAATCTTTTTCGGATAGGCGTCTCTTTTTAAATCCACTACAACCCTAACTCCGTCTTTATCAGATTCATCACGCAGATCCTTAATGCCTTCTATTTTTTTATTCTTAACAAGATCGGCAATTTTTTCTACAAAAACAGATTTATTTGTTTGATATGGAAGTTCTGAAATAATAATTTGAAAAAACCCAGGTTTTGGTTCAACTATTTCGGCCCTACCCCGCAAAACAATACCTCCACGTCCAGTGGCGTAAGCTTGTTTAATATCTCTTTTATCATAAATAATTCCAGCTGTTGGAAAATCAGGACCCTTTACAAATTCCATTAGATCGTCGACGTTTGCGTCTGGATTATCTAATAAATGATTAATAGCATCTCCTAGCTCTCTTAGGTTGTGAGGAGGAATATTTGTAGACATACCAACAGCAATACCCATTGTTCCATTTAAAAGAAGCTGAGGAAGTTTAGCCGGCATTACTTGCGGTTCATTTTGAGACCCATCATAGTTTGGCACGAAATCAACCGTATCTTTATCAATATCAAAAAGCATTTCTTCGGCTATGGCTGAAAGCTTGGCCTCGGTATAACGCATAGCAGCTGCACCATCGCCATCCATGGATCCAAAATTACCTTGACCACGAACAAGAGGATAACGCATAGAAAAATCTTGTGCCAAACGAACCATGGCCTCATAAACTGAAGAATCTCCATGAGGATGATACTTACCAAGAACTTCACCAACAACCGTAGCCGATTTTCTAAATTTACCATTGGCCCTGAGTCCAAGACTCCACATAGCATAAAGTATTCTTCTATGAACAGGCTTGAGTCCATCACGAACATCGGGAAGTGCACGAGAAACAATAACGCTCATCGCATAATCGAGATATGACTTCTTCATCTCATCAGTTATAACTTCTGGAATGATTGTTCCATAAGATGTTTCTGTTTTTTCACTAACTATCAAATGCTCCTTTTCCTCCGCTTCTCCTTTATTTTTATCTTGACTTTCCTCTTCATCTTTATTTTTATTGTTTCCCAGTCCACCACCTTTGGCTGAGCCATTCACCTTGTCTTTCTTTTTCATTATATCTTATATAAATATTTATTATTCCTGCCTGCCGGTAGGCATGGCAACATTTTTTTCTAAAAGTTTTTCTTTTAATTCTTCCATTGATACATCAACTGAATTTTCAATTGAATCTGATTCTGGAAGAACTTTCTGTTCTGGCATTTCTAAAATAGTCTGATCTTCCTCAATGTCTGAGTCACTTATCTCCTTATTAATAACTTCTTTTATTTCTTTATAATCATCGACCATACTACCAACATTACTCTTAATCATTTCCATCTGATTATCAATCCCAACTTCCTCCTCATCGCTACTAACGAGAGTGCTAATTTGGAATTTGAAATTGTAGGCATAAAAAAATATTATTAACAACATGAAAAAACCTACCCCCGAAATAAGCGTCAATCGCTTATTCCTCTCAACGTGATCAACGTAGTTTTCCACATAATGTTCAACCTTATCATCAAATCCCTCAATAAACTCTTCCTTGTCGATTGTCCTCTCTGCTACAGTCTTTTCCTCCTTTTTCGTCTTATTTACACGAACATTCAGCTTATGGCCCAGTCCACTTTCTCTGATTTTACCATTCACCTCGACTTTTTTGCTACTCTTTATCATATATAACAATAAAAATCACTCTTAGGGAGTGTTTATCTTTCTAAATTCTAGCAAATAAATAATTGTAAGTAAAGAGGGAGGGGGAATTTCGAATTTAGAATTGTGAATTTCTAATGAATGTTTTAATTTTTAATAGCTAATTTGGCAATATTTATCACTTTTTCGTATTGCGCTTATAATTAGGATTTAAAACGCTCTATTATTAACCGATTTTGGATAATAAGCACAATTTCTAATAAAACTCTTTTGCATCACAAACTTAGTTATCTACTGAGATATCTCAGTAGATAACTTTTTATCGTATTAATTCTAAATTATCATTCAATTCTTCTTTATTGTGAACATTGGGAAATTTTGGAGGAGAATAAAGCGCCTGCCTGCCGGTAGACAGGTAGAAAGCTCAATAAAATGTCCGCTGTTTGAGTAATGTAGTGTTAACGAAATGACGAGTTCGGAATTTTATTAGCTTTCATAGCGGAATGATCCAAAATTTTCTCAGAGAACGTTTTCCTGCCTGCCGCCAGGCAGGTGCTACTTTTATATGCCCGATTCGCCAACGGGGAAGACAAAATGCCCTTGGGGTGAAAAAGTGCTTAAAAAAATAGTATAATTTAAACTCATCATTTAGATATAATTTATTTTATTCAAATAATATTTTTTTCTGAATTCCCAGTCAAGCTGAAAATTACAACGAAAAAGAGGCAAAAAATTGCCTCTTTTTTCATATCTAATTTATAATTATTTTATTCTTTTTCCATTATAATCAATTCCATTTCATCTTGTGGCAAATCTTTTTTATTTATTCTTACCTTTTCTTCATAGGTAGGTTTTATTCCAATTTCTTTTATGAATTTATCTACTCCGTCAATATCTTTAAAATTAGCAGACATTCCTTTTACTTTATAGTGCATTGGAATTACAATTCTTGGTTCAATTTGAGATATTACTTCAACTGCCTTTTTAGCGTCCAAAGTATATCGTCCACCAACTGGGATTAACAAAATGTCAGTACCAACAAGCCCTTGCAACTGCTTGTTATCAAGAACATGTCCCAAGTCACCTAAATGCGTAACCACAATACCATCCATCTCAAACCTAAAAATAACATTTTTACCTCTTTCGGCTCCTTTTTTTTCGTCATGAAAAGAGTCTACTCCTAAAATAGAAACGCCCTTCACGTCATACTCTCCAGCAGAATCCATAATATATGGATTTCCTTTTATTGCTGCTTTATTACTATGATCTTCATGTTCGTGACTAATAGTTAGAATATCCGCTTCAAGGGTTGGCATTTTCAGACCAACATATTTTGAATCAAAAGGATCTGTAATAAGCGTTGTTCCCTCACTCCCTGTTTTATCTTGAAATTTAAAGCATGAGTGTTTTAGCCATGTTATATGCATATTTTATAATTAATAATTATTTTTTATATTTATGATTATATTACTTATCTTGAAAAAAGTTTATCTGAAGGCATCCCACTTTTCTTTTCTGAGTCACGTGGAAGTGATTCATCTATATCTTCGTCAGAAGTTTCCGCGGGATCTTTCATCTCTTCTTCATCATCATCTTCCTCTTCATCTATATCTTCATTTTCATCTTCCGTCAAGTCATCTTCTGATTCGCGTGTGAGCGAATCATCAGCCACTTCGAAGGAGTTTTCGGTGGAATTTTCCTCTTCCTCTTCTTCCTCCTCCTCTTCCTCTTCCTCTTCTTCCTCTTCTTCTTCAATCTCTTCATCAATTGGTTTTAAAATTGTAGCAGTCTCATCATCCCCAAGATAATTATCAGGTGCGACAGATTCTGCCCTATTATGAAGATTGGTACCACTAGTTCCTTGAACCACCATGTTTTCATATTGTTCTTGTGATATCATAATCTCTCTAGGTTTAGCTCCATTGGCAGCACCAACCACTCCCATCTCCTCAAGAAAATCTAGGAGTTTAGCAGCTCTAGCATAGCCGATGCTTAATTTTCTTTGTAAGTATGACGCTGAAGCTTTTTGGTCGTTGATTACAATTTCTTTCGCTTCCTCTAGGCGTGCGTCCCCTCCGTCACCATCACCACCACCATTAAAATCAGAACCGGGTCCACCAATACCACGAACTTTGTGATTATCAGTAACACTCTCAACGTAAGTTGTTTCTCCACCACGTTTTTTAATTATTTTAATAATCTTTTTAATGTCAAAGTCACTAACGAATGCTCCTTGGATTCTAACTGGTTTTGAAAGTTCGGCTGTTGAGAAAAGCATATCTCCTCGACCAAGTAATTTCTCCGCACCAAGTGAATCAAGAATAGTTCTCGAATCAGTTCCTGACGCTACAGAAAAGGCAATACGAGAAGGCATGTTTGCTTTAATTAACCCAGTAATAACATCAACGCTTGGTCTTTGGGTGGCTAGAACCAAATGAATACCAACAGCACGCGCCATTTGAGCTAAACGAATAATAGCCGCCTCAATTTCCTTTGCTGCTATCACCATCAAATCCGCAAGTTCATCAATAACAAAAACGATATATGGCATTTTATTTTTAGAAACTTCATTGTATGATTGAATATTTTTTTTGTGTTTCTTTTGAAGTGTTTCATATCGCCTATCCATTTCCTTCAAACACCACTTAAGCGCATTCACTGTTTTATCAACATCTGTGATTACTGGAGTTAAAAGATAAGGAATGCCATCATAAGCTGGCAATTCAACTCTCTTCGGATCTACCATAATAAAACGTAATTCATCGGGAGTATTTTGGTATAACAAACTTACAATAATGGTATTTAGACAAACTGATTTACCAGAATTAGTTGCACCAGCCACAAGAAGATGAGGCATTTTAGTAATATCATAAAGCCAAGGTTTTCCAGAGACATCAACCCCAAGAGCTACCATTAGATTACTATTTCTTTCCTGATATTCTTTACTCTTTAAAAGCTCTCTTAAAGTAACTATCGCTTTTGTTTCATTTGGAACCTCAACTCCAACCAGTGATTTATTTGGAATTGGCGCTTCAATCCTAATTGGGTGAGCTGCTAGGGCAAGGGCTAAATCATTGCTCAATCCAGTTATTTTAGCAAGCTTAACACCCTCTGAAGGTTTAAAAGTATATTGAGTTACGGTTGGCCCGATAGAGACGGCCCCCATCTCAACTGGAATATGAAAATTTTCCAAGGTAGAGCGAATTATTTCTGTATTGTTTTTGATATCACCACTTCTTGGTTTTTCTTTTCCACTACTCAAAGCATTTATTGGGATTTCAAGACTCGCCCCCGTGTTTTGCCACCAACTAGCCTCAGCCAAAGCATTCTTTACTGCCTGACCTTCCGTGACAGGGGAGGCACCAATAATTTTACTATTAAATTTTGGTTCGGTTGTTTCCTCCTCATCTTCTCCTTCAGGCTCATCGTCTTCTTCTTCGTCCTCTTTAACCTCATCAAGCTTAATTTCTTCTTCAGTCTCAAAATTTTCCTCTTCTTCTTCCTCTTCACGCTCTTCTTCTCTTGCAATTTTCTTAAGTTCTCTATTTTCACTCATGTTAACTATCTTTTCAATAACAAAAGAAATTGGGAAAAATAATTTAGCCAAGAAACTTTCTCTCCCAAAAAGTCCCGAAAGAGAAGTATTAAAAGTTAGAATCAAAGAGATAATAAAAAGACAAACAAATGTTATCCAGGAAGCATAAATACCTAAGAAATCAAATGAATATTGTGCTATAAAAAGACCCAAATATCCCCCACCAATACCATCAGAGACACTAGTACTCCAATAACCCTGATCAACGATAAACTGCATTACAGTCTCAATAGATAATATAAAAATAATTAAACCAAAATAGTTAGATTTGCGAACTTCAAATCTTTCATCATTAAAAAGAACTAAGCCTAGGATAATTATAATTAAAGGTATTAATAATTTTCCCCAACCAAAAGCAAGCTCAAGTCCAAGAGAGATATATACTCCGACTACACCGGCTGCATTAAAAATACCAAGAACGCCAAGAGCTCCCAGAATTATCATTATTAAAATATAAATACTTCTTTTAACGTCAGGATCCAAATCAAAGCTTGGAATGCTAGGTAGGACAAAATAATCTATAAAGTCTTTTTTTCTTTTTTTGTATTTTCTTTTTTTGGCCATATTAAATATTAAAAATAATTTTCAGTGTAATCTTACATTTCTACGAGACAAAATAAAGCTAAATATTAGCTCTCTTTTGATTATATCACGATAGTTTATAATATGGAATATAATAATGACCTCCTCCCCGGACATCGGCGATTAAGGTGACTACGAGAGTTGCTTTCTAGACGGCCTCTTGTTCGGGGTTTCCTGGGTATTAAATAAGAAACAAGCCCTCACGCACGTGAAGACTTGAGTCCCTATAATTGTCCCTAACAATTACTCATTATATAATACAAACTTCTTCTAATTTTGTTACATAAAAAGCTTTTATCTATATTGACAAACAGCTCTTTTTCTATTAATATAAAATATTATTTATAAAAAATAATATGTTCTTTTCATCGATGGTATTTACCATCACATTCATACACTAAAAGGAGGCACACGGAATGAATAATACTGGAAATTTTGGTCTTATCGACAGTAATGGTGAAGCATGTTCAATTCATTATTTTGATAATATGCTTTTGGGCAAAAAACAAAACACTCTTGCGTTTATGCGTGACAAAAAGTATCTGCACTATCGCACTTCACCAAGCAAAGACTCTTTCAGACATATCGATTTCATAAGGAATGTAAATGATTTCAAATTACTAGGCCTAGCCATGTCACAAATTCATTTCCTTGGGGGATATCTAGAAGAAGATCAAGAAGATTACTATCTTTGGAAATTTGGTAAAAAAATAACTACTGAAAATAATGTAGTGAAAACTGATTACATGATTTTCAGTGCTAAAAACAAAACCGTGAATATTTACGAAAATCGCAAAAGTGATCCAATTTTTACCTTAATTCTAAATTTAAAAAATGAAAGTGATGTTTTTCAATTCGCCAGTTTGTTTGCAGCTCTCAAGAATTCTGTCGCTCAAGAATTAGAACCTGACTCAAAGAAAGAAGATATCTCTTATTGTTTTATCTAGACTTAACTCAGAAGAGGATTCAAAAAATGGCGCTTACTTATCTTGGAGAAAAAACTCGTCTTAAAATCTATGACCATGCTCACTTCAACCCTCTCACAAAAGAACTTTCTCTGGTACGATTTCAAAATAATAATACTGATAAGCACGTAATGTATCTTAACAATTTTCCGTATACTTTAGTAGATTCCATAAAAAATATAGAAGACTTTTATTCACTTTGTAAGTATTTGGGAAATATTTCTTGCTTAAATGGAAAACTTATCAAAACCGGTGGGAACATATTTATTTGGAAATTCACCAGTGGTCAAAAAGGATCTGCAGTAACAATTTCAGATGAAGCTACTTCAAGTTTTGAAAGCGAGCTTAAATATATCAAGTTTTCTACCCCAATCCCCGACAATATTGGCCTGCAGTCTTACATTTATGCTGACGGGGTTCGGGATGAATATTTTTATGACTCATTGTTACGACTTACGTGTCTACTTTCAGACAGTGAGTACACAATCATAAAAGAAAAGAGAAAAGGCCCTGTTTTTAAACGCTCCTTCTCCTCAGTCTAAAGAAATGATTGTTTTTGCTCTTTCCTAAACCAAAGGCACGACTTGAACCTAAGTCGTGCTTTTTAATTTTTATTTATTTTTGCAAATACGTTGAAATATCTTCCGCAGCTATTGCGCCTTCAGAAGCGGCTGTTACAATTTGGGCAAAATTATTTGAACCATTTGTTATGTCTCCCGCTGCCCAAAGTCCGTCGATTGAAGTCCTCCCATCAAGCCCTACGTTTATATATCCTCTTTCATCAAGTTCTACTCCAATGTTTTTAACCACTTCTGTATTTGGGTCAAGGCCAATTTCTACAAAAAGACCATCCACAGAAAATTCATTACTTCCCATATATTCATTATCAAACACAAGCGTCTCTACTTTGAATTCACCTTTTATTTCAAGGACATTTGTATTATTAATAATTTCAATTTTTGGATTTTTTTCTATTGCATCTAACCAATACCTTTCAGCTCGAACATTTTCTTTCCTATAAACTATATAAACTTTCTCAGCAATATTTCCAAGATGTACAGCGGCTGCAGCGGCTGAGTTATTCCCTCCAACAACAGCAACAGTTTTTCCTCGATAGAAAAATCCATCACAAGTAGCACAAAATGAAACACCCCTACCTAGGAACTCTTTTTCACCAGGAATATTTAAATGTCTATGCTTAGTTCCAGTTGCTACTATTATTACCCTAGCTTTTTCTTCTCCCTCACTAGTTTTTATAATAAAATTTTTATCTTCCTTTTTTATTTCCTTCACCTGAATATTTTTTATTTCTGTTCCAAAGCTCATAGCATGCTCCGCTGCTTTTTGAGCAAAATCAGCTCCCGAGATAGCAATATCCCCAAGCCAATTCCCAATTTCATGGGTCTCAGTAGTCAATCCTCCAGGAATCTGACCAATTATTGTGTTTTTTATTCCATACCGTGAAGCATAGACAGAAGCCGAAAGCCCAGCCGGACCAGCTCCAATAATTATTAAATCTTTCATAGTTCTCAATTGTTATTTTTTTTATGTCATCCTGAACCTGATTCAGGAACTTCTATTTATTAAAAATTCTAAGCACTAAGTACCAAATTCTAAACAAATAATAAATTCAAAATATCTAAATAGAACATTTTTTGAATTTTAATATTTGAATTTGTTTAGAATTTGTATTTTAGGATTTAGAATTTTAAAATCTACCCTCTCCCTCTGTCTTTCATCGCTTGGGCAACTCTTGAAACCGCCAAAGCATATGCTCCCATTCTCATGCTAGTTTGATATTCTTCCTTCTTCTCCCAAACTTCAATAAATGATTTATCCATTATTGCCTTTAGTTTAGCAAGAACTTCTTCTTCGGACCAATAAAATCCATAAGAGTTTTGAACCTGTTCCAAATATGAAACTGCAACACCACCGGCGTTCGCTAAAATATCAGGAATAACTAAAATATTTTTCTCATTTAATATTTTATCAGCGACCGGCGTAACTGGACCATTGGCAAGTTCTACTATTATTTTAGCTTTTACACTTTTTGCATTATCTTCATTTATATAATCCTCGAGTGCAGCTGGAACCAAAATATCAACATCTTGTGAGATACCCATTTCTGGCTCTAAACATTCTCCGCCTTCATAATTATGGACTGAACCAGTCAAATTTTTATATGCTTGAAGTTTTCTAACATCAAGCCCCATCGGGTTAACAATCGTCCCCTTGGAATCACTAGCCCCGATTATTTTGTAACCTTTATCTTGAAGAATTTGTGCCAAATTTGCACCGGCATTTCCAAAACCATTAAAAGCGACTGTCGCTCCTTTACCAAGCCCAACTTTTTTAGCTGCCATGTCTAGGACATAGGCCGCCCCTTGAGCGGTTGAGAATGAACGCCCTTCAGAACCACCAAGATTCAGTGGCTTTCCTGTTATTACTCCCTTCACATGTTCACCTGTCATTCTTTCGTATTCATCCAACATCCAACCCATAATACGCGCATCGGTATACACATCTGGAGCAGGGATATCAATATTTGGACCAATTATTTTATAAATTGCTCTGATATATCCACGAGAAAGTCTTTCTAGCTCTCCCAAAGAAAGAGTTTTTGGATCAACAATCACTCCACCCTTACCTCCACCAAGAGGAATATCAATCACGGCTGTTTTCCAGGTCATCCAAGCGCTAAGAGCTTTCACTTCATCAACTGAAACATTCGGATGAAATCTAATCCCGCCTTTAAAAGGTCCACGAGCATCATTGAATTGAGAACGATAACCTATAAATACTTTTATTTCCCCACTATCAAGTCGAACAGGAATGGAAACTTCCAATAGCCTTTGCGGTGCGAGCAATTGAGCAAAAATATTTTTATCCAACTTAATAATTTCTTTCACTTCCTTTAGCTGTTCCAAGGCATTATCATATGCGTTATATTTTTTCATATCTTTATTTTATTTTAAATAGTGTTTTTAAATACTGTTCGTCTAGCCCTTTGAGGTTTTTCTTATTACAAATTAAATCATCTTTCAATATCTCAATACCAAGAGCAGAGACTGCTTCTCTAATTGCAAGAATTTGCGCCATAACATCCATGCAAGCTTTGTCATTGTCTAACATTTTTCTAATCCCGTTAAGTTGTCCTTCTATTTTTGAAATTCTATTTTTAACCCCATCACTGGATTTTTTCATATGTTTTAATATTAATTATATACCCCTGGGGGGTATTATAATACTTTAAGAAAATTTGTCAAATAAAAAAAGGGTATTTCCCTTCTTGGAAAAACTCTCCATTAAAACAAAAAACCTCGCAGATTAAATGCGAGGTTTTCTTTTGTAAATTAAGATAAGAGACGCCAAGGCCACAAATAGCAAAACTAAAAAAATATAATCATTTTTCCTGCTATACTTTTGTCCCAATTCCCATTCGTTCACTTCGCTAAACTCTCCAAGTACTTCTCCTGTATCCGAAACACCGTATTCTTCTATATGCTCTATATCATTCTCCATTCTCGGTAATATTATATATCCATCTTTATTGGAGGTGACTACTCCAAAAATTTTAATAGCATCCCCTTCACCTAAATTCTTTTTATCTATACTTGTTCCATCTTTTATCTCAAAATTATATTTCCAGTTACCGTTATCTAACACAAATTTATTTCCATCCTTTTCTATTATCTCCCCGAGTACAAAAACAAGTTTACCTAAGTGTTCTTTTCCTAAATCACATGTCAATTCAATAGGTGTCAAAGTGTAGTCAGTATCAATAACTACAATTTCATCCCTCAGTTTTGTCTTCACTCTTGATTCTTGATTAATTTTTGAGATCTCTCCACGCACCTGTATCAGGTCACCAATGGTTAGTTCTGGGAAATCTTTTGAGTTGCTATAAATCTGCACACCACCGTCACCATCAATATAGAAATACTGGGTGCCAAACATTCCTGGCAAGGAATTAACTACTCCCTCAACCAATACTTTTTGACCCGCTCCATGTTCCTGAACCTCTCTTGGTGTTTTTAAACTAAAATAATCGGAATATTCACTAACCACAACATTATCCATTAAAATTGTTTCATTCTCATAAGAAGATATGTTGGCTTTTCCCCCAGGGCTAGCAAGGTCAGCCCAAACCCAATCTCCATTCTCATTTTTTACATAAGATTTCCCATTAAACGTTGATCTGTATTCCACTTCATCAACTAAATTATTATTACTATCAATTAATCGAACCTGGTCGTAAGAATTATTCAAAATAACTCCGCTTTCTGTTCTATTTATAATAAAATAATTTCCAGCTTCAATTATGTTGTTATCATCTTTAAGCTTATATGGTTTACTTCCCCCTTCCATATCATCCAACATCCAATCGGTAAGATTAACTGGAAAATCACTCGCGTTATATATTTCCACAAATTCTCCCTCAAGATCATCACCATCTGGATTTGGTAGAATTTCAGAAATAAATATTTTTGTTTTTCCAAAATTTAATTCATCTTTTTTCAACTCTGCATTATCACCAACCATGAGCCTATTTACAATAGTAGCTGTTTTCTCTTTTAGCGAAATATTCTCACCATCATTCACCTCTAGAATAATATTAAAAACACCGCCTTCAAAAAAAGTATGTTCTGGGTTTACTAAAATATTTTCGAAACCATCGCCAAAATCCCAATGAAAAGTTAATTCGTCACCATCCTCATCAAAAGTATCACTCGAATCAAATAAAACTGGTACACCAACAAATAATTCATCGGAAAAAGAAAAATCAACTTCAGGAGCGTGATTAATTAACCTAAATTTATTCTTCTCTCCTGGACTAGGTGTTTCACTCCAAGTCCAGTCTCTTTCTGCAAATTCTTTATTATAAAAATTCTCCGTTTCTTCTGTTTTTGTATTATTAAAACTAAAACCTTCCTCGGACTTCATGTAGGTAAGTGAGTATCTCGCCTCTTCATTCCCGGGTTGGTAAATATTTAGGGCGTCTCCTGTATTGTTTAGGGCAATGTTGGTATCACTTCTGTATAAAACCAAGTAAGCCTTAGCTTTTATGAAATCTCCTCGTTCAAATTCAAACCTATTTTTACTAGCATCTCCTATTTGCCAACCAAAAAGATTTATATCTCTCGCACCATAATTATATAGTTCTACAAATTCTTGCTTTTTCTCATCCCCTTCAGGGTTGGGGAAAATTTCACTAACAACAACAGTCTGCCCAAAATCATAGTCATCAATTTCATCTAAGCTAAATTCTTCTTCATCAAGGATAATATTAGCACTTCCTTTCGTTAACTTGATAGTTAGCCCAAAGTCATTTGAATTGTTTAGAGTGTCTCTATTGCTAATTCTAGCAACACTATATGGGTCAGTCGCAACTGGAGCATTGTCAGAAATATCACCATCATTCCATTCCCCATAAACCACGTCGTTTATTAACTTATTGTTTGGAGAGAATAATAAAATTTCATCACCACTGTTATTCAAATTTCCGCTAGGAGACCCTACTACATAGTATCCCTGAGAATTAATTATTCCATCCAGAGATGTTTTAGCTCCTGAGCCTTCTTTTATATACCAATCCTCCAAATCAATTGACTGGGTGGTGTTGTTAAATATTTCAATCCACTCTGTATCCCCATCGGCTGGATCAGAAACTATTTCATTTATTAAAATATCAGAATATTTATAAGCAATTTCGTAAACGTCCGTTGAGATCTCTTGAATATCTTCGACACTGGTCACTCCATTTTCTTCAACATCTTCAATAATAAAATTTTGAATTATATTTTCACCTCCTGGGCTTCCACTAACAACCTGACTTGTTTGCCAAGAGTTTTCATCAGCTCTTTCCATTGTTTGCTTGGTGTCATTATCACCATATTCCCAAGTAGTGCTCATATCAACAAAATCGACCAAATTATTTCCATCATCAATTAGTTCTAAATATTCTCCGGTATTCCCAAGAGAGCCGACATATATCTGATTCGCTACTTTTTGAGTAACTGTATTATCATCAGTCCTTTCAAGCAAAAAATATCCATAAGCTGGAATAATTCCTTCGAGGACTATATCAGGTTGCCCATCCCTAGATTTCAGGGACCATCCACTCAAGTCAATGTCTGCATCGGTAGAATTAAAAAGTTCTATCCACTCATCGGTAGAAGATATATCAGTCCCCATCCAAGCAATTTCGTTAATCAAAACTGAGCCCGCATTAGCTCTGGCAAAACTAAAAGAGATTAAAATAAGGAATATTAAAATACTAAGTCTTTTGAACATATTAACAGTATATTATTTATCCCTAAATATTAGCACAATTCTTTAGATAAAAAAAACCACAACATTTTTTCGTTGCAGTTTAAAGTAATTCCTGATTTGTGAGAGGACAAAGCAAATGACAGTTGCGGCGAAAAAAATCTTCAGGCCCGTGGTTGTCAAAATATTGAGCAAATAATTCTTTCTTAGTTGGCTCTCTACCTAGCGCCCATTTTGCATTTTTGTAGTTATCTTCTCCTAAAATTTCAGAGATTTGTTTTTTTTGAAATTTTAAAAATGCTTTCTCTTTTTTTTCTTTCGACATTGGCTCGTCATTTCTATCAATTTCACTTTTAATTTCTTGGCAGCCATTACTTTTCATAATTTTGCCTCCATATTGAGTTTATTTTCCTTCTCTATAAAAGAACGGTTTTTAACATTGTATATAATTAAAAGGTTTTTTTCAATACAATACAAAGGGCGACTTTTGTCGCCCATCAAAAAATGAATTAAACTTATTTTAGTTGTCTAGAGGAAATATACTTTATAACTTTTTTATACTGAGCATATTTTTGTCTATGGTAAATTGTCGGACTTTCATCTACATAGATGATAACAAATGGGTCACGGAAACAAAACATATCATCTTTATTTGATTTTAAAAGACTATTCATGAAGTGCGTGTTCCCGAGAGAATACCCACAGGCTTCTTTGCAAACCCGCTTTGCAACTTCTACAAAAAGTTCGCCTGGCTTCATTCCAAAATCTTTTTTAATAAGAATGAAAGCGGAAATTTTTCTTACCAATTCAGACACCACCTCTTCTGAAAAAATCTTCTTTTTTTCACTCTTCTTAATCACGATTGTCCTCCTTTGTGTAATATATAAAGTGCAAATATAAACCAATATTAGTATAAAAATCATTATTTGTCAATCATATTTAGCTTGACAAAATACGATTGAGATGATACAATATAAGTAATAATCCTTGCTAAGCAGGGATTTTGTGTTTTTAAAGAAATTTTATGAGCAGATTACAATCCAGTCATATAAAACTCATATCGGTTGGACTAGCAAAAAAAATATCTATTATTGTTTGGGCTATTTTTGTATTTGATACACTTCTATTTCCTTCCCCAATGTTAGCAAAATACTCTGTTTATAATGTAAATGTGACTACAAAAAATAATACTAATCAAAACTTTCTTCCAGACAACAAAGATAGAGAGTATTCTGTAAAATACACAAAATATACAACAATAACAGCATATAACTCTCTTGTGGGTCAAACTGACAACACCCCCTGCATTACGGCTAATGGTTTTGATGTATGCGAACATGGGATTGAAGACACGATCGCCGCTAATTTCCTTAGATTCGGGACAAAGGTAAAAATTCCAGATCTTTTTGGTGACAGAATATTTATAGTAAGAGATAGGATGAATTCCAGATATACCAATAGAGTAGATGTTTGGTTGCTAGAAAGAAGCGACGCAATTACTCTTGGTAAAAGACTTGCTAAAATAGAGGTTTTAGAATAAAATATATATTATAATAAAAAACTCATTAATTAATGAGTTTTTTGTTATCCAGAAGGTCACGTGGCCAAGTGGTTAAGGCAGCAGTTTGCAAAACTGCTATTCATCGGTTCGAATCCGATCGTGACCTCAATAAAGTCCTTTTTGGGACTTTTTTTGTGGTTATGATCGATTCGAACCGATGTGTGTGATAAATATGCGGATATCAGAAAACTGTGCTTCTAGACAATAATAAAAGAATATAACACAAACATTTACGACTGGTTTGTTGGGGTTCACCCCTTCCCTGCCTATCGGCAGGCAGGGAATCCGATCGTGACCTCAAATAAAATCCAATTGAGGACTTTTTTGTTGTCATGGTCTGTTCGGACCTATGAGTGGGATAAACACATATGAAAGATCTAATAGCTTGGACATATGATTATAGAATACTGCCAATGTGAACATTAAAGTCTATATTAGCCTAGACTCTAATAACAGTAATTTAAACTTATCCACAGAATTTTGTGGATAAATTTCTAAAAATGGGGATAAGATTGTTGATTTAAGTCCACAAAATAGTAGACTTAAAACAATCCTGTTGATAAGTATCTTGGCACTAAAAAATTTACTTAATATTAGCCATCACGTAATTCTGGTATCTATATTGACCCAGCGTTATATACATGGTATATTAAATATACAGTTAAAGAACATTAACAAATCAAAAAATTATTTAACAAGCAATAGCTTGTTAACTGATTTTTGTTTTCTACTAACTTTAAGAAGTAGTATCGACATACTTCAAACAAAAAAACAAAAACAAAAAAAAGGAAAGTTTTATTAAAAATAAAAAAATTAATGAGATTTACCGCTAAGTAGGTAGAAAGCATAGCTTAAAAGTCGATGTAAGCTCAATTCGAGAGAATTACAACATTATCTAATCATCAATAGATGAGAACGAAATGAATTTTTTCGAACGGAGCTCAGTTGTTTGGCCTATATAATTATAAATTAGAGGCCCGTCTGGGCTCCTTTTTATTTACCCAAATCACGGCTCCCTATTGCAAAATATTGGATTATATTATAAAATATCAGTGAACAGAACGGCTCCAATTGGAGCGTTTTGTTTTAATATTTATAAAAAATGTATGGAAAACAACAACGTTCTAAGTAAAGAAGAAATCAAAGAAATCAAAGAAGGTCTAATGGGAAGAAAGAATCAAATTATTAAAGATTTAAAGAATATTAGTGAAAAAGAAAATACTGATTCTGACGAAGATTTCAAAGCATCATTCCCCGAATATGGCGACAAGGATGATGAGAATGCTCAAGAAATAAATGAATATTCAACAAACCTTGCGACAGAACAAGTTTTAGAAAAAACAATAAAAGATATAAATTTCGCACTAGCACGTATTGAGGGTGGTTCTTATGGTGTGTGTAAATACTGTGGTGAAGAGATTGGAAAGAAAAGGATGCAGGCAAGGCCTGTAGCCAGTTCTTGCGTCGCATGTAAAACAAAAATACAAGAATCTGCTTAAGATGTTTTTAAATACTAAAAAAATGGCTTTTTTATATATATTGGCCATTTTTTTTATTTCCCTAGACAGGCTAGCTAAAACGTACTTTATAAACACAGAAAATAATATAAAAATTATTGGAGACTTCTTGTCCCTAGATTATGCTGAAAACTTATATATTGCTTTCTCGATCCCTGTCTCGCCCTTATTTATCAGATACCTGAGTCTAGCACTTGTTTTAATCATAATTTTTTACTTCATAAAATCCGTTAAGAAAAGCCAAGTAATGCTAAGTATCTCTCTGTTTGTCTTGATTCTCGGTTCATTCTCCAATATTTATGATAGATTCCGATTTGGCTTTGTTATCGATTATATTAACCTTAAATACTTTACCATATTCAACATTGCTGATTCAATGATCTTCCTATCAATAATTTTCCTTAGCTATTATATTTATACTGTTGACAAAAATGAATAAAAAAATTAAATATAATTCCTTTATCATATATTATAGGAGATAACCATACTTCATAAACTAGATGACTTTACGTCAATAGATTGCATCGAAATTTGCTAAGCCTTAGAATTGACCCACATAGTTTTTTCTTCCACCAATAGTAACAGCAAAATGTGCAAGACCACGAACATAATTGACACTTTTTATTTATAACTTCTATCTAGTTTTTTATCTATTTGGTCCATTAATTTGGCTATTTTCTTCCTATTTTTCATCTTTCTAGAGTTG